>JBJEVW010000232.1:0-10118 GCA_051884735.1 Kiritimatiellia bacterium
AGGCAAAATTGAAATCCTGGAATAAATGATTCCGGATTTTCCCGGGATAAGGGTGTCTCCAAAAATCACCTTGCGTTTCCGCTTTGCTTTATACTATACTTGTCGTGTCACTCACGTATAGCTTTTTCTCAGCCACCGCCATGTGGAACAAACTCCGTAATTTTTTCACCAGCGATCTTGGAATTGATCTCGGCACTGCGAACACCCTCGTCTATCTAAAGGAGAGGGGCATCGTTTTGCGCGAGCCTTCCGTTGTGGCTATCCAGGAGGGTACGCGGCGCGTTCTCGCAGTCGGCGAAGACGCCAAAAAAATGCTTGGCCGTACCCCTGGCAACATTATCGCCGTCCGCCCCATGAAAAATGGCGTCATTGCGGATATCGACATTACGGAAAAGCTGTTGCGGCACTGCATCACAAGCACGAACAAGCACAAACTCCGCAAACCCCGTGCCGTGATTGCCGTTCCCGGTGACATTACCGAAGTTGAGAAAAGAGCCGTCAAGGACTCAGCAATCCGCGCCGGCGCCCGTGAGGTCTACATGATCGAAGAGCCCATGGCCGCCGCTATTGGAACCGGGCTTCCCGTTTCGGAGCCTACGGCCAGCATGGTTGTTGATATCGGCGGCGGTACCACAGACGTGGCCCTCATTTCTCTCGCCGGAGTCGTTTATTCCCGCAGCGTACGCGTGGGCGGCGACGATATGGACGTCGCCATCCAGACGTATATGCGGAATGCATACAATTTGCTCATTGGCGAACGCACTGCCGAAGACATCAAAATCAAGATCGGTTCCGCCTACAAACTGGAACAGGAACTCACTTACGAAGTCAAAGGCCGCGATGTCGTCAAGGGTCGTCCTCAAACACTTGCCATCACCTCGGAAGAAATTCGCGAAAGCGCTTTGAATGAAGTGCTCACGAAAATCGTCGACAGCGTTCAGTCCGCACTGGAAAATGCGCCACCCGAACTCTCCGCCGACTTGGTGGATCGCGGTCTCATGATGGCCGGCGGCGGAGCCCTCCTCACGGGTATTGATCGCCGGATCGCCGAAGCCACGCAACTTCCCGTTCATATCGCCGAAGATCCCCTTACCGCCGTCGCGGAAGGCACTGGCCGGGTTCTCGACCAAATCGAATGGTTGGCAAGAACATCACAACCGGGAAAGAAAAAATAACCTCCGATTGAGCGACACCCCCATACACAGTTGAGCAAGTTGTCTCTGCACGAACGATATCCCGTTTTTCCGTTCGACCCATTTTCCGCAGGACAATCTTGAGGATTCAAAAAGTATTCATCTGCCTAATCGCGACATTGGTCGCCATTTTGGCATTTTTCCGCCTCGCGGAAGCCCTTCACCCGACAACCCGGCGTCTAGCTCGGGACACAGGGGCTCCGTATGGTCGCTTTTTGCATATTCTTCCGGCTCCGGTTGCCAACTTCTTTACCATCTCCGCCGCCGCCTTCCGCGAACAATCCACCCTTTTGGAAGAGCGGGACCGTTACCGGGAGCAAGCCACTCGATTGCAGACGGAACTGCTTCTGTTGCGGGAAATCGAAACCGAAAATAATGCGCTGCGCCGGAAATTGCGCATCGCGGAACGCGAACCGCGCCTTCTCGCCGCAGAAGTCCTCACGACCAATGCCGGCGACAGTTGGATGAACCGCCTCCGGATCGACAAGGGAACCAAGGATGGCGTCGAGGTGAATGGCACCGTACTTACAGAAGACGGCCTCGTCGGACGCGTCCTTGCCGTAACGCCCCATACGGCAGATGTTCTGCTCTTGACCGACGCCGGAAGCCGCCTCTCCTGCACGTTGGAAGGCAATGGTGCCATTCGCGGCATTCTGTGCGGCAACGGAATCGCACACCACGACAATACGCTCCTCCTGACAAACCTCGTCAAACCCCTGACCGTCCAATACCTCCGGAAGGACGCAGAACTGGCAATCGGCACGAAGGTCGTGACCAGCGGGCTTGGCGGTCTCTATCCGGCGGGAATTCCCATCGGGGAAATCCAGTCCATTGAAAAGGACGCCTCGGGCCTCTACCTCTCCGCACAAATCGTCCCCTATGTCGATTTTGCCTCATTGCGTTGCGTCTTCGTGGTGCGCGATAGCGGTCTTTCCATCCGCCATGCTATGCAAACGGTCGATGAAAACCAACACGGGCAAGAGCATTCCGGACAGACCCCGAAAGGAGAAAAGCCGTGAAACCACGTCTTTGGACAACGCTTCTCGTTCTTTTCGTTCTGCTCGTCTTTGCGCTGATCGGGCGGACCTTTCTGCCCGTTCCCTTTCGCCCGTCTCTCTGCTGGGAGCTTCTCCTCGCCCTCTGCATCTACTACGCCATGAGACGCGAAGCCGTCTTTGCCGGAATCGCCGCCTTTTGCTGCGGCTTTCTTGAGGAGGGACTTTGTCTTCTGCCGGCCGGTTCCGCCATGCTCTTCTTTCTGGGGACCGCCTTGCTCTGCCACAACATCTTGCGCCCGCAGATGAACGAATCAGGCTTCTCTTGCGCCATCGCCGGAGCAGCTCTCTTCCCTCTTTGGACACTCTTCCAATATGTCGCTCTGCGGCTTTTCACAGATTTCATCCCCCTTCCCTTTTTCTTTGTGCTGGGACGCATCGCCCTTGCCATTCCCCTTGGTTTTGTTGCGGCCGGTTTGACAGCCTTTGTCTCGCATCGACTCGACTGGATTTCCGCAAACGTTGATTTGGATAACGATGATCGATTCGGTTACGACTTCACCGACTGAGGGAAGCAAAACACGCATCGCGATCCTGCTGACGTTGATGCTCCTCGCTCTCGGCTACCTCGCCACCTGTCTATATCAGATTCAGGTGCGGGACAACCTCCTGTATATCGGCGCCCAAAACGAGACGAGCATCCGCCGCGTCCGGCTCCCCGCCACGCGCGGTCGCATTCTCGACCGCAATGGCGTCGTTCTCGCCGACAATCGCCCACAATACTGCGCCGCGCTCTACCTTGATGAACTCCGTGCTCCCGGCCGTTGGAGCAATACGGTCAATCGCATTGATCGGCAAATCGACCAGGTGGCCGCAATCCTGCACCGCCCCCGCGAAGTCGACCGCAATGGCATCTGGCAACACCTCTACCGCCGCCGCCCCATTCCATTGATTGCCTTTCGCGATCTCGACGAAACGGAGCTGGCCCGCCTCGCCGAATGGCCGGAACCGCTCCCCGGCGTCGATATCTATGTGCAGCAAGATCGCATCTACCCATTCGGCGATCTCGCCTGCCACATCATCGGCTATGTCGGCAAGGGAAATCCAAATGAAAAGGCCGCACCGCAGCCCCTCGCCTCCGAAGAGGACGACGACCTTCTCTTCGCGGAGAGCGAGAACCCCGATTTCGATTTCTACCTCCCGGATCTGACCGGACGCGAAGGCATCGAAAAAGCCTTCGACGCCGAACTTGCCGGACGCGGCGGCGGTGCCCTTCTTCGCATCGACGCCATCGGCTACCGCCGCGAAATGCTCGAAGCCCGCAATCCGCAACTCGGCCGCGATATCGTTCTCACGCTCGATGCGGGCATCCAACAGGCCGCCGAGCGGGCTCTCGAAGGACACTGCGGTTCCGCCATCGTGCTGGATGCCAACAATGGCGATATTCTCGCCCTTGCCAGCGCCCCCCGTTACGATCTATCGATCTTCGTCCCCTCCTTGAGCAGCTCTCTCTGGGAAGACTTGCTGGCAAATCCCGGCCATCCCCTTATCCATCGTGCAGCCTCCGGCATCTACCCGCCCGGCTCCATCGTCAAACCCATCATTGCACTCGAGGCCCTCACGGAAGGCATTGTCTCCCCATACGACACCGTCTACTGCGATGGCGGCTACAACATCGGAAACCATCGTATCCGCTGCGCAAGCCGCTGGGGCCATGGCGCCGTCGGCGTCCGCAAAGCCCTCGCCGCCTCGTGCAACCCCTACTTCATGGACATCGGCCTCCGCCTCGGATACGAACCGCGCATTCACAATGCCTACGAACAGCTAGGTTTCGGAAAAGCCCCCAAAATCGGTATCCCGACCGGAAAAAGCCTCCTGCCGGACGATGTCTGGAAACGCAAACGCTTCAAGGACGCCTGGCGCCCCGGCGATACCGCCTATGCTTCCATCGGTCAAGGATTTCTAACCGTCACGCCGCTTCAAATCGCCATCTATACACTTGCTCTCGCCAATAACGGCGAACGCGTCCAACCGCGCCTCATCCGGGATCCCGGTACAGGTGTCATCGATGAATCGCGCCGCGTCAACGGCCGCATGCATTGGACCGCCGATGCCTTGCAAGCCGTCCATGCCGGTATGGTCGATGCCATCGACGCTCCCTACGGAACCGGACGCCGCGCCGCGATTCCCGGCCTCCGGATCGCCGGAAAAACCGGAACCGCCGAATACCGCGAAAAGGGATCCTTGAAAAAACATGCCTGGATGATCGCCATGGTGCCGGAAAACGATCCCCAGTACGTATTTACCGTTGTTTGCGAAGACTCCGATTCCGGCGGACATTCCGCCGCCGCCGTTCTCAAATCGCTCCTCCTGCGTCTCTATAAACCGGAACTGCCCCAAATCGATGATGCGCACCCGAGTCCGGATGGGAGCGAAACGCTTTCCACTCCCTCTGCCGAGTCCGACGACTCTGCATCCGGCGCAGAAGAAATAGAAGAAGGTGAAGACAACGAGGTCCCGGTTCTTCCCGGAGAAGCGGTCGCCAATACGGCGGAAACGTTCTCCGAAGCCCTGCAAATCCCCAATGGCGTCGATTCAGATGTCTTTGTGCCGCAAGACGCCCCTTCTAACCCCGAACCCAACGAGACACCCTGATGATATTCCTTCCCTATCGATCGGATTCGCAGGAGTCCCGCTTTTCCTTCCCGCATCTCAACTGGACGCTCCTGCTTTGCGCCATCGGACTCCTCTGCTATGGAGTCCTGTTTGTGCGCTCCGCAACATCCATTCGCGTCGGCCCTGTCCATGACATCTGGCTGAAAATGCTCTTCCAGTGGATTCCGCTTGGCCTCATCGCCCATGTCGTCTTCGCCTCCGTGGATTACCGGAAATGGGTCGACAATGCATGGATTCTTTACGGAGGCTCGATCGTTCTGCTCATTCTCGTGCTGATTCCCGGCATCGGAACCGTCACCATGGGCGCCCGCCGATGGCTGTTCGGCATTTTCCAGCCCAGCGAAGCCGCGAAACTCGCCGTCATTCCCTTCCTCGCATTTCTGCTGACGCGAAGTGCCATCCAATCCGAAATCCAACGCTTCTGGGCAGCGCTTTTCTTTGCCGCACTTCCGGCTCTTCTTGTCCTCATTCAGCCGGATATGGGCTCAAGCCTCCCCTTCGGTGCGGCCGCCATCGCCATGCTCTATGTCTCCGGGTGCGCACGCAAGGTCTTGTTCCGCATCCTGCTGACCGGCATTCTCTTCATCACCTTTTTTCTCGGCACCATCCTCATTCCGGAAACACTGCCTCCAGAGAAAAAAGCCCGGGTCGAACGCATCACCAATACCTTCATCTTCGACCACTGGAAGAGCCGTATCCTCGTCTTCGTTTTCCCGGATCGCGATCCGCTCGGCGCTGGATGGAACAAGCGCCAAAGCGAAATTGCCGTCGGCTCCGGCGCCATCTGGGGAAAAGGCTACAAAAAAGGAACGCAAAACATCCTCGGTTACCTCCCAGGATCTGTTTCGTCGTCCGATTTCATCTTCTCCGTCGTCGCAGAAGAAACCGGCTTTGCCGGTTCTCTTCTTCTCTACGTCCTCTATGCGGGACTTTTGGGAAGCATCTGCGTCTCCGGATTTCTTTGCCGCGATCTCGTCGGCAGGCTCATCTGCACCGGCATCGCGGCAACGCTCTTTACCCATATCTTCGTGAACCTGGCCATGACCATCGGAAAAATGCCCATCACCGGCATTCCGCTTCCGCTCGTGAGCTACGGCGGCACATTCACCATCACAACCCTGGCGCTGCTCGGCCTCGCCCACAGCGTCTCCATCCATCGCCACAAAGTCGATCCTTTCGATTAACCTTCCTTCATTCCTCCACCGGGGCTTTTCCTACCCCCCTATTTTCATTCCTTCTTACCCCCTTTCTCGCTATGTTCGGAAAAAACTTTTTCAAGTGCAAATGGATTACACAAGAGCAAAACCACCTCTCCCGTGAAATCATCATCAATGCAGAAAAACTCGAAACCCGTGTCGCCGTCCTCGAAAACGGCCGCATGAAGGATTACCAGGTCGAACACCCCGGCGAAGAACGCTCCGTCGGCTCCATCTACAAGGGACGCATCCAAAACCTCCAACCGGATCTGCAGGCCGCATTCGTCAATATCGGCACCGGCAAAAATGCCTTTCTCCACTATTGGGACATGACGCCGGACGAAGATTCGCTCCTGGAGGACGATCTGGAAGCATCCGACGAGAACAACCCGGAAAAATCGCCTCCCCGCGCCACCAAAAAAGGAGGCTCGAAACGACTGACTTCGGAAGAAATCGCAAAGCGCTTCCCCATCGGTACCGTCATCACGGTGCAGGTCTCCAAGGGCCCCATCGGAACAAAAGGCCCCCGCGTCACGGCCTCCCTTTCCATCCCCGGCCGCTACCTCGTCCTCATGCCGGGCAGCACCCTACGCGGCGTTTCCCGCAAAATCGGCGATTCCGAAGAGCGTCAACGTCTGGCCAAAATCCTGGAAAAACTCAAGCCGCTCCTGCCGAATGATTGCGGCCTTATCGTCCGCACCGCCGGCCAAGGCGCTTCCCATACCGCCTTTGTCAACGATCTGCGCGTCCTGCTCAGCTCGTACGAGGATATGAAGACAGCGCAAAAGGAACTTCCAGCCCCTTGCTGCGTCTACGAAGAGCCCGATCTGATCATGCGCGCCGTCCGAGATTGGATGACCGAGGACGTCGATCGCATCGTCGTCGACGACCCGCTCGTCTACGAACGCGTCCGCCGCGAATGCGCCCGCATCTCGCGCCACGCCAAAAATCTCGTCCAACTCTACACGGGCCATTATCCGATCTTCGATCACTACGGCATCGAAACCCAAATCGAGGAAGCATTCCGACGCAGGATTCCGCTCAAGTCCGGCGGCTATCTCATTATCGACGAAACCGAGGCCTTGATCGCCGTCGACGTCAACACCGGACACCACAAAGGCAAGGGCTCACAAGAGGACACCATTCTTGAAGTCAACCTCGAGGCCGTCGAAGAGGTCGCACGCCAGCTCCGTATCCGCAATATCGGTGGTCTCGTCGTTCTCGACCTGATCGACATGAAGCTCCGGAAACACCAGAAGCAGGTCTTCCACGCACTCAAACAGGCTTGCCGCCTCGATCGGGCCCGCACGAACATCACTCCCATCTCCGAACTGGGACTGCTCGAAATGACCCGCCAGCGATTCGAGCGCAGTATTCTCTCGCAAGCCCACAAGACATGCCCTTACTGCCACGGAAACGGCCTCATCAAGTCCCCTTGGCAACTCTCCATTTCCATTCAACGCCGGCTCCGCTCCTTGACATGCCTTCTCACCGACGAGCACAAGGAGGTCGATTTGACCGTTTGCGTCCATCCCACCGTGCTGGAACGCATCCGCTCCGAAGATTCCGACGCCATCCGCGAAATCCAGTCCGGCTATCGCGCCCGCCTCTCCTTCAAGAGCGAACCGCTGCGCAAGGCCGAGTCCTACGCTATCGTCGATGCGACATCCGGAGAAATTCTGTTCGCCGCCGGAGAACAAGGGACAATTTAATCCGATCGCGCCTGCCGGAAGGTTTCACGTTTTCCGTCTTTCCTTTCCCGTCAGGTTGTGATACCCTCCCCCGTTGAGAAGCGAATGCAAACCGAACTCAAAAATTTTCTCCAGACTCTTCTCTCCAATGCCGTTCCACGCCCGGATACCGTGACGGAAACGGCTTGGGGCAAGAAGCGCACTTTCGTTTGCTACGATTTGTACGACGATACGTTTATCCTGGAACAGGACATTCTCTCGAAACTCGAGAACAAAGACTCCCTCGTCCTGGTGCCGAAATCGGCTCTCATCAAGAGCGATGACGACTCCGAACGTGTCTTCGGCAACATTCTGACGCTCTCTTCCGGAAACCACGCCGTCACCAGCATTCCCTTGATTGCCGGACGCTTCTGGGGACTCTCCACATTGTCCGGCGAAGAGGAACAGATGGACGCCCTCACCCACCGGATGGTGTTCGCAAACTGCGTCGAAAATACGCTGGAACTGTCTCAGCGGCAGGCTCCCACCCGCCTCGTTGTCGAAATGGACGAATGGCTGCAGGCCCTCGGTTATCCGATGCGCAAAATCGTCCTGATCGACCGCGTCGACGAGACGCTCGAGGTCTACGAACGCCGCGGTCAGGATTGGCGCATCAAACCGCTCGCCTGGACACCCGAGGAAATGCAAGCCGTCGTGCGTGGCTCCATTTCCCGGATCCACTCGCCCATCCGCTACTACCACAACGTCAAAGGCGTCCATTTCCTCACCTACCGCAATTTCCGGCATTGGGGTGCCCTCATTGAAAAGGATTTCCCGCAATTTCTCAATGGCCTTACCGAACTCTGCGGCACCTTCGGCGAACAACGCCAATCCAATCTCCTGCTTCCGAAATTCGCGTCCCACCACGAAATCGAATTCTTCGGTCTTCCTCCCGGAATCGCCGTGAAAACGCTCGTTCCGCGAATGATGGCATTCTACGAACATATCCAGAAACTCGATCCAAACGATCCGAAAACCGCTCTCGATGCGACTGAACTGTTCGAATCCATTCGTCAGATCTTCCGGAAACTGCTCGCCGACCCCGCCTACACAGACGAAAATTCGCCCAAACTGATCGAAGACCTCTATCGCCACTTGAGCGGCGCCATCTACCGGGATTCCCGCGATTTCCTCTCCCGCGCATTCGATGATATGCGAACCGCTTTGCCGGGTGCCACCTACTCCAAAGGAAATCGCTTCCTCCACGAGGGCGCCGACCCTCGCACCATCTCCATTCTCGAAGCCCTCGAGACCAATATCGGCCACGGCGATTTTATCGAATACGTCAATATCTACGAAATCCGCTCCTCTTCCGAACATGTCCGGCTCGGCGAAGGAAAAA
The DNA here is from genome assembly GCA_051884735.1 of Kiritimatiellia bacterium. Lineage (GTDB taxonomy): Bacteria > Verrucomicrobiota > Kiritimatiellia > RFP12 > UBA3636 > JAEDLN01. The sequence continues at coordinate 9,133 of JBJEVW010000232.1, forward strand.
CCCGCGAAATCGTATACAAGACAGCTTGGAATCCCCTTTCCTCCCACCTGATCGAAAAACGCCTGGCGCAACGCAGCACCGGCTACGGCGTCTATACGCTCGTGCGCGCATACGCCTTCCGCGAACTCGGCATTTCCTTCGGCAAACACCGGATGCTGGCTCGTAACGATGGCGCCACCGGAGCCGTCCACTACTTTACCCGCAGCCGATACCCCGGTCAGCCTTTCTCCCAAATCCCAGGCGCACGGTTCTACAACCGCAACCCGCAGACCGGTTCATACGATACCGAACAGGAATCCGCCGATATCGTGCGCTCCCTCATCCGTCTCATGGGACAGGCCGCCGCCGAAAACATGATCCTCAAAAAGTACATGCCCGACGGAACTTGCCATTTCGCGGAAGGAAAGGAAATCATCGAATTCGGCTACGATATCCACTTCCGCAAGGAAATGCCGCTCCATGTCCGCCTTTGCTCCATTCGTGGCACCCTCGGATGGCCAAATCGCGACCGCACCGACGAAAATCTGGACGCCCTTACGAAGTTCTATCTCGTCAAGTTCGCGCGCGTCACCTACGAATACGCGCAAAAACACCCGATCGTGGAAGTCTGGGATCACGCCGATGCCTTCTGGGAAGGCTTTGCGACCCGTACCCACGAAATCGCCTGGAACTATACCATCCAAAAGAAAAAGTTCGATTCCTTCCATCCGCAGACGTTCGGAGATTACAAATTCCACGAAAAATGGGAATTTGCTCTCTGGGCACTCGAGCGGCAAAACGAAATGCTGCACAAACTCTCCGAAACCTTCCACAACTATTTCCAGCGTCTGGTCGATTCCCTCGGCATCGATCCTCCGGAACAGAAAAAGAAGGTCGATGTGCAAATTTTCTCGCCGTCCATGACGATTCTGCCGTCCGATTCAAATCGAATCTACAATCGGGGTGGTTCCGGCCCGACATCCCTTTAATCCCCTTTTGCCATGCAA
>JBJEVW010000233.1:0-2459 GCA_051884735.1 Kiritimatiellia bacterium
TCGTGACCATTCCGGCATACGACTTCCCGCCAATCGTCTGCTCCCGGACGAAATAGGCGTAGGTCGCCTGGCTCATCGCCACGGCATCCGAGAAAAAGTACCCGCGGGATACGTTCTCGGACACCGCACTATTCATGCCCTTGTTGTCAATGTAGAACAAGGACACCTTGTCGTCGGCAAGCTGCAGCCCCATGCGACTGAGCGACGGGACGCCCGTCATCCGCGTCAACACCGTCTCCGTTACGCCCCCGCCCTCGTACGCGTATTCCGAGCACACCATTTCCGCATTCTTGCTGTTGACGCCGTCCGTGCCGTTCAGCGGCGTAACCCTAAACACCAGAGCCTTCTCCCCTTTCTGCGAGAGCGGCCAGCCATGCCGCTCGCCGACCCGATTCGCCTCGTTGGTCACATTTCGGATGATGCAGAGCCGCACCGTGTCCTTTACGTCCGTTCCGTCGACAAAGGAACACGGCTGGAAGCAGTATCGTCGCCCATAGTCCTCCTGCAGCCAGCCGCCGGTTTCGCGCATGCCGATGTTCACCCACCACTTCACACTGTTGGTCGCGTTCAAATCGTCGACGCAAAGGCCCAACTTGGCGGCGTCTGAGTTGGAGGACCCCTTGACCGCAAGATTCGTCCAACCGCTCACGCCATGCTCATAGTCACGGAAGGAATCATATTGCCCGGCGACCGGCTGGAAGCCCCGGGCGGAGGATTCGATAGCGAGATGGTTTTTCACCTCATCCGGAAAGATCCACCGGACGGGCTTCACGACGAGCTTCAGATCGCGGTCGCTCGACGTGTGATACGAAAATTCCCGCTCGCCCGCGATTTCCTCCGTAAAGGTGCGCAAATAATTGAGCACCGACCGGACGGCGTAGACTTTCTCGAACTCATGCTGCCGGTCGATCCGCAACTGGCACTGATAGCGGAAGAGCAGCAGTGCGCCGGATCCGAAGAGCAGCCCGATCGCCGCAATGATCAAGACCGACACCAGCACGGAACCCCGTCGGGAAGGCGGATATGTCATTCGTGATTCCACAGCCTCACCACCCTCTCGACTTTTGCCGTCCTTACGGCCGGTTGCCCGGATTCGTCTTCGATCTCATACCTGGCCGCCACCTCAAGATTGGCCAGGGCGGCATCCGGCTCCGCATTCTCCGCCGCCAGCGGCGTGGCGCTCAGCGGCGTAATCTGCACGCGGATAATCTCGCCGGCCAGCGGCAGCAAATGGGCGTCCCCGCGCATCGTCCGCGAAAGCTTCCGGACAATCTGGCCGGACTCCGAGCCGAAGACGTTCAAATCCAGCGCATGCGTCATTGAATTTGTGCCGAATGTGAGGTAGGCGACGCGCGAAACGAGACTCGTCTCAAGCGAGACGCCACCGGTCTCCTGGCGGTATTGGACGACCGCCAGACGATTGCTCCACGCCAAGGACGAACCGACCGAGACGAAATCGGCGATCACCCCGCACGCATCCGCCAGCTTTTCACGGATGTACGCCTCCTCGCGTTCGCGCTCCTGAATGCCGAACAGCCGCGCAATCAACACGCCAACCGTGGCAGCCAGAACGGACACGATGACGAGCGTGGCCATCAGTTCGACGACCGTCACCCCGCGCCTCCACATCCAACGTCGAATCCGCATCTCCAACCGCCAACCCTAGAGACCTATGTAGACCGGCAACGTGAAAAACGGTTCGCCCGCATCGCTTCCGCTCCGGTCGTAGAGCTTCCCGACCAGCCACTTCTTCGTCCAGTAGCCCGTGAAAAGCGCCTCATCCGACAGATTTGCCTTCGCAACGACATCAAGCCGGTAGCCGATCGGAGAGACATCCGACTCGTAAAGCGGGCAAGCCTTCGTTGCTGCGGAAACCGGCGCGAATGAAAGCATGGAGCCGTTGACGATCATCTGGTAGCAACCCGTGGAAACGTTGCTCTTTAACTTGTTCATATAGAGAAACGCATCCATCATCCCCGCCAAGCGCTCGACGGCTTCGCGGCGCCGGGCTTCCTTGCGCGCGGACTGCACGCCGATGATCTCCAGCCATGCCACGCAGACGATTGCCAGAATCAACATGGCGATCATCAGTTCAACCAGCGTCACGCCGCGCCGGGCATGCAAACGCACACGCGCGCGGAGGGAACGCCCCCCGCGCTTGCGTTTGAACGGATGGCAACGGCAAACCAGGCTCATTCTACTTGTCTGCCTGCGGCGAAACGTCCGCCGACTCTGCCGACTGCCGAGTCGCAGTCTCCTCGGGGGATTCTGTCCTGAACGGCTTGGCGAAGCGGTCCTCGTAGAATTCCTTGATGTCCCGCTTGTACTCTTCCACCGACTCGTAAGGCCCTTCAAGCGGCATTGTCTTCAGGTTTCGCCCCGAATGCGTCATCAGCGGCTCCGATTCCTTGTGCGTATTCTCCTCGAAACCGGTCGGCTCGCCGTCCTCGATCACTGTC
>JBJEVW010000234.1:0-10054 GCA_051884735.1 Kiritimatiellia bacterium
TTTGTGTTCCTATCCATCCCGCCCCGTCGCTCTTTGTGTTCCTTTGTGGTAAAAAACGCACGGCTAAGATCATTGGCCGTCGGGCCTCCCGACCCCGTGGCGGCTCGCCACTCGGGACTCCCGACTCGCTTCCTGAACCATGCGCAATATCGCATACTCGTTGCGTTAGGACACGATGGTCGGCTGTCGGGACTCCCGACTCGTGCCGTTCCGCACACGCCCGTGCACACGCGCCGACGCACACCATTACGCACCTGCGCATTACCCGAGCGGCGCGATGGGGACATCGCGCCCTACCGCCCTTACGCCCGCAACACCTCCCGACCTTATCGGCTGTCGGGACTCCTGACCTTTGTGTTCCTTTGTGGTAAAAATCGCACGGCTAAGATCATTGGCCGTCGGGCCTCCCGACCCTTTGTGGTAAAAAATCCGCGATCATCCCCCCCCCCAAAAAAAAACTTTGTGCTCTTTGTGGCTCGCCACTCGGCTATGGCGCGATCTTCTGCTCTTTGAGGAGTTTTTCGAGGTAGGCCAGACCGCCTTCCCTTTCCGTAAATTCGCCGGAAAGCTGCGCTTCGTAGCATTGTCCCAAAATCTCCCCGAAAAATGGCCCCGGACGGAAACCAAGCCGGATCAGATCTTTTCCGCCGACAATGGGGGGTGGCGGCGCCTTGTCGATTGCAAGCTCCTTGATGCGGGAACGGAAATCGCGGACAATCCGGAGCGTTTCTTCCGTGGCAAGCGTGCCGCGCATATCGCATTCGACTACATCCGCCAGCAAATCGAGCCGTTTGACCTCCACGGAAAGCCGCCGGTAGGCGCGCGGACCGCATCCTTCCAGCTGCAGCGGAACAGGCCGCATGTGATTCTGCACGAGCACCAAGACGTCGCGCACGAGGCGCGGCTGGTTCCACATGCGTTGCAAGAACCGTTCCGCAAGCGGCAACCCCTCCACTTCATGATTCCAGGCAACGAGGTGTCCCTTTGGACCCATGCACGTCGTAACCGGTTTTCCGACATCGTGCAGCAACACCGCCAAAGCCCGCACCAAATCATCCTCCTGCGAACCGGTCCGCAACGCAACGCTTGCATCGAGCGCCAGGCAGGTATGCCGCCAGACATCGCCTTCCGGATGGAATGCTTCGTATTGTTCGCACCCGACCAGCGCCGCAAGCTCGGGATAGAAGCGCAACCAGCCGCAAGAGCGCAGAAATTGAAGGCCGCGCGACGGTTTTTCGCCCTTCAGGAGGAGTTTTTCCCATTCGCCGGCAATCCGTTCCGGCGGCAGATGCTCCTGCGTCATGCGCGAGCAGACCTCAATCGTTTCCGGTGCGGCGACAAGCGGAAAACGCGCCAGAAACTGCATGGCACGCAAGACGCGCAATGGATCTTCGACAAAATGGTCGCTGACATGCCGGAGAATGCCTTTGGCCAGATCCTCCCGGCCATGCCACGGATCGACCAACTCCCCCGTCGTCAAATCCAGCATCATCGCGTTGATGGTGAAATCGCGCCGCGCCGCCGCTTCCGCAACGCCGAGATGCGGATCGGTGGCAATCGAAAAATCGCGATGCCCCTTGCCGACGAGATTCTCGCGGCGTGGCAGCGCCACGTCAATGTCGCGATGCGCCAATTTGACGATGCCGAAACTCGCCCCGACCTGATTCAGCTCCCAATGCGCGGAAAGAAGCGCATGGAGCGCATCGGCCTCGATGCCATGGACCTCGACGTCGAAATCATGTCCCGGCACCCCCTGCAAAACATCGCGCACGCAACCGCCGACCAGATACGCGCGCCCGCCTTGTCCGCGGATGAGGCGCGCCATCTCGCGGAGTACGGCGAAATCCTCCGGCGCCGATGCCGCCAGTGTTTCCATCCATTGGTCTTGCTTTGTCATGGGTGCAATGTTCCGGATATTCCGGAGAAAATACAGGTAAAAAGAAAAGAGAAAGGCTGCCGCAACCTATCCGGCACGGAGCGCCTCGTCGAGTCGCCTGCGCACGGCTTCCGGCGCATAGCGTTCGATGGCGTAGCCTCTCCCCTGCTCGCCCAGAATCCGGCAGACTTCGGGATGATCGAGATACAGAAGCAGCTCCTCTTCGAATTCCGGGTACTCCGAGAACCAGAGTCCGCCATTGGAGGACTCGCACTGCCAGCGCAAGACCTCGCCCTTGGCATGCACGAGCGCAGGCGTCCGGGCCAGCCAGGCTTCGAGGATGACGATGCTCAGGCTCTCATTGACCGAAGGATGGACAAAGGCTGTCGCCCCGCCCATGGCTTCGCGTTTCTCCTGTTCGGAAACAAAGCCGAGATCGTGGAAGGCGGGTCGCAGCGAATCCGGCACGTCGACCTGCCCGGATCCGGTCATCACGAGGTGCACGTCCCGCTTCGTACGCTTGCGGAACGTATCCAGGTAATCGACCAGGATGGGCGTACCCTTCAGCCCCTCGCGGCGGCCGCTGTACAGCACGTAGGGAAAATTCCATCCTTTCCGCTTGGCGAAGCATGCCTTGTCGACTTCGAACGGCTCGAGTCCCATCGCGACGACGCTTTCGACGCGCGGGGCAAGCGCCGGCATGAGGCGATGCGCAAGCCGACGCTCCGGCTCCGTATTGAAGAGAAAGCCGCGAATACCCAAAAACGCCTTTTGCAATTCCGGCACTTTGGCAAACGGCTCGTCGTGGAAACACGAGACCAACAGCAACCGGTCCGGCACGGCAAGCGCCGCATCCCAAATCAACCCGAACAGATACGGCCCGGCAATGACGCGATCGTATCCCCCGGCGCGCAATTGCCCGATCAGCGGCGTGGAACGGACACTGTTGCGGAGCCATGCGAGCTGCTCCTCGACGGAAAGCGCCGCGCCATTGGAGAGCGCAATCTGATGCCGCATGAACAGATCGGCATTGCGCGGATCGACCGGGTAGCGCCGCACCGTCATTCCATCGCGCTCGAACGCCCCTTCCGGCAACTCGTTCTCCCACGTGAAGTGGTTGCGTGCGCAGGTACAGAGGAATTCGACTTGATGCCCGAGCGAGACTGCATCTTGCGCGAGACTGTACAGCAACGTTTCGGCGCCGCCGACGGTGCCGGGTTCGTGCAGACGCGGAGAGACAAAGGCGATTTTCATGCGGATCGAAAAAGCGGGAAACGGAAACGGATCAGGAGACGGCAAAGACCGGACGGGGACTACGAATGCTGCTTGCGCAGCTCGGCCAGTTCTTTTTCCAGCGCTTCCACACGGGCCGCCAACGCTTTGCGGTCGCGGTTGTAGCAGCGGTTCAGATTCTCGATACCGCCCAGCAAAATCGCATTGGTCTGGTTTTGCTGGCTCCACAACCGGAACGTATAGAACTTGAGCAGCTTCCAGATGACCTTCTTGAGTGCTTTCACGAGCGGACTCAAGGTGGAGCGGCGTTCCACGATTTCGAAATCGTTGATATCGACGGGGACAATCTGCCGCAGACAGAAGATATAGCGCTCCATGAAATCTTCGTCATCTTTCATGGTGAGCAGATTGTACCGTTCGGCGCGGGCGACCGCGTCGTCGTTGTACAGTCCTTGGGCGCGCTTTTGGGCGACTGTCTGCCGGATTTCTTCTTCCAGTTTTTTGACGTCGATTCCATCGGCGCCGATCGAGAGAATAGCCATTTGCTGAACAAAAAGGAGGGGTGAAAAACGAAGAGCGAAATCTGCGGTCAGGCCATGCGGGTGAATGACAGGTAGGGATTGGTCTGGCATTCGCGCCCAATCGTCGTGTCGCCCCCATGCCCAGGCAGCACGATCGTCTCGGGCGAAAGGGCCACCAGGCGCCGAAGCGAGCTTCCCATGGCGCGATTGTCGCCGCCGGGAAAATCGGTGCGCCCGATCGAGCCCGCAAAGAGCGTATCGCCCGAAAAGAGCACTTCCGGATTGGCATCGCCGGACCCGGCCGTATCGTGCGCGAGAAAACAGACGCTTCCCGGAGAGTGGCCGGGCGTCGCCCATACCTGCATCCGGACCGTTCCGAACGCAAGCGCGTCTCCGTCGGCAATCGGCTCCGCCGTGGCCGGCTTCTGCAACACCTCGCGATAGCCCGGTAGACTGTTTTTTCCCGAAAAGCACCATGCCAGATCGCCCTCTGCAATCCGGACCGGCAACGCGGGATAAACCGCCAGCAAATCCGGCAGGGCGCTGATGTGGTCCAAATGTCCATGCGTCAACAGAATCGCGGCGGGCGTCAGCCGCAATTCGTTCAGCATGGCAACGATTTGCCCGCTGTCGTCGCCGGGATCGACAATGACACCGATGCCGTCGCCGCAATCGACGAGATAGCAATTGGTTTCGTACAAGCCTAACGGAAGAGGTCGTATTTTCATAGGAAAAAAATCGTACCACAAACCGGAACGGGTGGCGAGCCGGTCGGGAGCCCCGAGTCGGGAGGCCCGAGTCGGGAGGCCCGACGGCCAGTCATCGCGCCGCAAGGGTAATATGCGCGCGTAATGGCTTAGCCTCACGCAGAGAACGCAGCGTGTGGGTGCTTTGCGCCCATGGATTTGGGGTCGCGGGAGGGATGAGCTTCCGCTCGTCCGCGGCATCATCGTGCATCGCATGCAGAGCAAATCCTAAAATAGGGACATGCGGTTTTGCGTGCGGCATGGCGGCAGAGCACGCTTTGCCCCCCAAAAAATTCTTCCGATTCGCAACAATTTGCGAAAAATCCGCTCTCAAAGCACCCTTTCCGCCATACTGAGATCCGTCTGCATTTTCCGGTTGCATACCCTTTTTTCTTTTGCTATAGTTGCTTTCGTTATCGCTTTTGGGGCTATAGCTCAGCTGGTAGAGCGCTTGAATGGCATTCAAGAGGTCAGGAGTTCGATCCTCCTTAGCTCCACCAAGGTTTCCGGAAAGCCTTGGTTCCCGTGCAAGACATTTTGGTGAAGGCCGCGCAGTTGCGCGGTCTTTTCTTTTTGCTTTCCGGAAGAAGTTTCGCCATCTGGCCGTCGGAGCTCCCGACCCAGTGGCGGCTCGCATTTTGGCGCGGTAATGCCGCGCCATCTGGCCGTCGGGCCTCCCGACCTGGCCGTCGGAGCTCCCGACCCAGTGGCGGCGAGCATTTTGGCGCGGTAATGCCGCGCCATCTGGCCGTCGGGCCTCCCGACCTGGCCGTCGGGCCTCCCGACCTGGCCGCCGGGGCTCCCGGCTCGGGGCTCCCGGCCCGACTTGGCGGAAGGGCTAGAGATGGAAGAAGGTGCCGTACTTCTGCGTGCGTGCGGAGACGACATCGGCGGCATCGGGATTTTCCCCGCGTCCCTCGATCGGTTTGGGCGGCGTATGCCCGGGAGACGATTCGCGGCCGGTCTTTTCCCGGCGATGCAGCGCGCGTTTCTCGTTGCGCCGGTGCGGAAGCGCCTTTTCCATCGTGCGGACCTCGATCTCCTTGCCTGCGACAGGTGCGCGTCCTGCCGTGCGGGGGGCGGGCTTGATGATGCGCACCAGACGGCGAACCAGCTTCTCGAATCCCGCCGGATCGAGCAGCGTCGTTTCAATGGGAGTTACGCCCGTTTCTTTTTTGAAGACGCGCAGATTTTTCTTGGCATCGTCCAAATCCATCTTGGAAGCCACGACAATGCGCGGCCGTTCCAGCAGCGAAGGATCGCGCTGTTCCAGTTCGTCGAGCAGCGTCCGGTAGTCCTCCACGGGATTCCGTCCCTCCTCGCCTCCCATATCGACCACAAAGACCAGCACCTTCGAACGCTCGATGTGGCGCATGAACGCATGGCCGAGTCCCGCGCCCTTGTGGGCGTCTTTGATGATCCCGGGAATGTCGGCAATCCGGAAGCTGGTGAATTTCTCCGGCAGCATGACCGTTCCGATAATCGGACGCAACGTCGTGAAATGATAGGATGCGACTTTCGGATGGGCGGCCGTAATCTCCCGCAAAAGCGACGATTTGCCCGCGCTGGGAAAACCGACCAACCCGGCATCGGCGAGCAGTGCCAAATCGAGCCGCAACCGGACATCCTCGCCCGGCTTGCCCGGCGTGCAATCCATCGGCGCCCGGTTGACGGACGATTTGAAATGGACGTTGCCGATGCCGCCGCGGCCGCCTTCGGCCACCAGAAGCTTTTGCCCGTGTTCCAGGATTTCGCCGAAATCGCGTCCCGTGTCTTCATCCTTCACACGGGTTCCCAACGGCACGGGAATCTCGATATCCTTGCCATTGGCGCCATGGCGATACCGCCCCATGCCCGAACCGCCGTTCGAAGCACGGCGCTCCGGATCGTAGTAGACCGAAATCAGCGAATCGACATCTTCGTCGCCAACCAGATAGATGCTGCCGCCGCGGCCGCCGTCTCCGCCGTCGGGACCGCCCCGCGGCACGAATTTCTCGCGCCGGAAAGAATTGGATCCGTTTCCGCCGTTTCCGGCAACCGCATGCAAAACGCATGTATCGATAAAACTTCTGGATTTCATAAACGCTCCTCCACGCTCGACATTCCGATGGACGGCTACGGCTTCGCGGCAAAAAAGAAATCTCCGCAACGACTGGGTTACGGAGACTCCGAAAGGTTGGAGGCGTGAATCGGAGTCGAACCGATCTAAAAGGATTTGCAGTCCTCTGCCTAGCCGATTGGCTATCACGCCGTTGTAGAAGTGCGGGAATTGTAGCAAACCTCTTTCCGGATATCAAGCGAAAAATTTCGCCCCGTGGAGAACCGCCACGGGGCGGTGGGCCACCGGGGTACGGGTTGGCGGCGCGATGCATGGCCGCAGGGCCTCCCGGCTCGGCCGCAGGGTAATGTGCGTGCGGTGCGCACGGGTGTGTGGCGGGATGCCAGACCGCGCACCGCGCCATGCGGCGCGGCGGCGCGATGAGGACATCGCGCCCTACCGCAACGGGACACGGGCGTGTGGCGGCGTGGTGCGCACTGGCGTGTGCGATGGGGCGGCATGGCCGGTAGGGCGCGATGCTTGGCCGCAGGGCCTCCCGGCTCGCGCCACAGGGCCGCTTGGCGCGGTGCGCGGTTTGGTGTCCCACCTCGCCCGAGCGGGCCGGCAACGCCCGCTGAGGACCATTACGCCGCGGACGAGCAGAAGCTCGTCCCTCCCGTGAACCGTGCGGCTTACGCGAAACGGAAGGCGAATCCGCTTGCATCGGCATCGACCACGAGCGTGCTGCCTTCGCTGAATTCGCCCTTCAGGAGAAGGCGGGCGATCTCGTTCTCGAGATCCGTCTGGATCTGGCGCTTCAGCGGGCGCGCACCGTAGGCGGGGTCGTACCCGCGCTCCACAATGCGATCCACCGCCTTGTCCGTCACCCGCAACACGAGTCCGCGATTGTGGACGCGCTCCTCTAGATTTGCCAGCAGCAGCCGGACGATCTTTTGGATTTCCTCGCGTACCAACGGCTTGAAGAGCACAATGTCGTCCAAACGGTTCAGGAATTCGGGACGGAACGACGCGCTCAACAGCTTCCGCACGTTTTCGCGGGTCTTCTCCGAGATGGTGCCATCCTTCTGGATGCCTTCCAGCAGCTCCTGGGAACCAAGATTGGACGTCAAGATCAGGATCGTATTCTTGAAGTTCACCGTACGCCCGTGCGAATCCGTCAGCCGCCCTTCATCGAGCACCTGCAAGAGAAGGTTGAACACGTCCGGATGCGCCTTTTCGATCTCGTCGAGCAGCACCACCGAATAGGGCTTGCGGCGAACCGCTTCCGTGAGCTGTCCCCCTTCCTCGTAGCCGACATAGCCCGGAGGCGCGCCGACCAGACGCGAGACGCTGTGCTTTTCCATGTATTCGCTCATATCGATGCGGATCATCTGCCGGTCGGAGTCGAACAGCTGGTTTGCCAGTGTTCGGGCCAGCTCGGTCTTGCCGACGCCAGTCGGACCCAAAAACAGGAACGAGCCGATGGGACGCTCCTCGTTCTGGATTCCCGCGCGGGAGCGCAGCACGGCATCCGAAACCGCCTGCACCGCTTCGTCCTGGCCGATGACGCGCTTGTGCAATTCCTCCGGCAGATGCAGCAGCTTTTGCCGTTCCCCTTCCACGAGGCGCGTCACCGGAATGCGCGTCCAGCGTGCAACGACCTCCGCGATTTCTTCCTCCGTGACCTCCTCGCGCAGCAACCGGTCGGCACCGTCGACCGCCTGTTCGGCGGCGCGCGCCTCCGCGAGTTTCTTCTCGAGGCCGGGAATCGTTCCGTACCGCAGTTTGGCGGAGCCTTCCAGATCGTACGCCCGTTCCTTTTTCTCCAGTTCGTGGCGGGCTTCGTCCAGCTCTTCGCGCAACTTGCGCACCGAATCGATGGCGGCCTTTTCCTGCTGCCAGCGCAGCTTCATGGCATTCGTCTTTTCGCGCAGTTCGGCCAGTTCCCTGCGAAGGGCTTCGAGCCGCTCGCGCGAATGGGCGTCCTCTTCCTTGCGGAGGGCCGCCTCCTCGATTTCAAGCCGCATCATGCGGCGCGCCGCCTCGTCCAATTCGGCCGGCATGGAATCCATTTCGACCCGGATGGAGGCGCACGCCTCGTCGACAAGGTCAATCGCCTTGTCCGGCAAAAAGCGGTCCGAAATGTACCGGTCGCTCAGCGTGACCGCCGAAACGAGCGCCGCATCCTGGATGCGGACGTTGTGGTGCAGCTCGAAGCGCTCGCGCAAGCCGCGCAAGATCGAAATGGCGTCCTCCGGCGTCGGCGGATCGATGGTCACGGGCTGGAACCGGCGCTCCAGCGCCGCATCCTTTTCAATGTACTTGCGGTATTCGTCGAGCGTCGTGGCACCGATGCAGTGCAATTCGCCGCGCGCGAGCATCGGCTTGAGCATGTTGGCGGCATCGGGACTTCCTTCGGTCTTTCCGGCACCGACGATGGTGTGGATTTCATCGATAAAGAGGATGATGCGCCCGTTCGAGGCCTTGATTTCGTTCAAGACCGCCTTGAGACGCTCCTCGAATTGTCCGCGGTACGAAGCCCCGGCCAACAGAGAGGTCATATCCAGCGAGAAAATGGTGCGGTTCCGCAGCGTTTCCGGAACGTCGCCGCGCACGATACGCTGGGCAAGCCCTTCCACGATGGCGGTCTTGCCGACGCCCGGCTCGCCGATGAGCACGGGGTTGTTCTTCGTCTTGCGGGAAAGAATCCGCGTCACGCTCCGGATTTCCGTATCGCGCCCGATTACGGGATCGAGCTTGTTGCTGCGCGCCAACTCGACCAGATCAATACCGTACTTTTTCAGTGCTTCGTAGTTTTCTTCGGGGGTGTCCGAGGTGATGTGCTGATTGCCGCGCACCTCCTTGAGAACCTTGAGAATGTCATTCTTCCGCACGCCGCACGCCGTGAGTATCTTTTCGGCATCGCGATCGTCGTACAGCGCGAGGAACAAGTGCTCCACGCTCACGTACTCGTCCTTGAATTGCTGCGCAATCTGCCCGGCATCGTCCAACAGCCGCTGCAGGCCGTTGCTGATACCTTCCGCGCCTTGGCGGGCGCCCGGACCCGTCACGGACGGAATCCGCTCCAGTGCGCGGTCGACTTCCTGCTTCAGGCGTTCCACGCTTGCACCCGCCTTCTGGACGAGCTGCGGAACGAGTCCGTCCGCCTGTTCCAGAAGCGCGGAAAACAAATGGGGTACGTCGATGACCTGGTGGTTGTAGCGCGCGGCAATCGTCTGCGCCTGCTCGATGGAAGCAATGGACCGTTTGGTCAGTTTGTCTGTCATCATAGTAAAAATCTCCTTTGCTTCCCTGTTAAGCAAAACGCATGCCAATTCCCGAACCGCACCGCCCCTTCCGAAATGAGACAATTTTTCTCATTTCGATGTAAAAAAGTGTCACACCACCCGCGGCAGCGGGGGCGGTGCGCACTGGCGTGTGCGATGGAGCGGCATGGCCGGTAGGGCGCGATGCTTGGCCGCCGGGCCTCCCGGCTCGCGCCGCAGGGTAATGCGCGTGCGAAATGGACGCGGGCGAAATGCGCACGGGCGTGGGGCGGGATGCCAAACCGCGCACCGCGCCATGCGGCGCGGCGGCGCGATGAGGACATCGCGCCCTACCGCAACGGGACACGGGCGTG
>JBJEVW010000235.1:0-10047 GCA_051884735.1 Kiritimatiellia bacterium
TTGTTTTATCAGGAACTGTCGTTGGAATACGGTGCAGAGCTTTTCAATAGGGAATCCCTGATCGTCTTTGACGAGATCCAGCAGTTCCCCAAAGCAAGACAATCCGTCAAATATCTCGTTGCCGACGGGCGTTACGATATCATTGAAACGGGTTCGCAGATTTCCATCAAGGAAAAAGTGGAATCCATAACCATTCCATTGGAAGAAGAGAAGTTGAAAATGCTCCTTTGCGATTTTGAGGAATTTGCATGGGCGATGGAACAAGGGATGCTGTTGGATTACATCAAAAAGTGCTACAACGAACAAATTCCGCCCGATGCGCATTTCCACAAGAAAACCATGCGGCTATTCAGGGAATATATTCTTGTCGGAGGAATGCCCCAAAGCATCGTCGCCTACAAGGAAAACCAACTCCGTTTTTATGCAAGCGACCGTGAAAAAAGAAAAATCATCGCTTTGTACAAAGACGACATAAAGAAAGCCGCCAAACGGTACAGTTCAAAGGTTTCGGCCATTTTCGAAACCATTCCCGGCTATCTTTCCACGCACGAGAAAAAGGTTTTTCTGGCCGGCATCGATTCCAGAAACGCGAGATTTTCCCGATACGACGAGCCGCTGTTTTGGCTTGACGATTCAATGATCTGCAACCTGTGCTACAAATGCAACGACCCCAATGTCGGATTTTCGTTCAACAAAAACGAATCGTCGGTCAAATGCTACATGGGCGATACAGGGCTTCTTGTCAGCTATGCTTTCAGCGAAAATGAAATTGCCGCGGAACAATTGTACAAGAATATCATGGACGGCAAGTTGTCTTTGAACGAAGGGATGCTCTACGAAAATGTCATTTCGCAAATGCTGTGCGCCAAAGGACGGAAGCTTTTCTTTTATTCGCAATATGACACCGTGAGCCATAGAAGCGTCATGGAAATAGACTTTTTGCTGTCCAATGAAAGCAAAACCAGATTCAAGGTGTTTCCGTCGGAAGTGAAATCGTCGAAAAACTACACGACTTCGTCATTGGAGCGGTTCAAGGAAAAATTCGGCAAAAGATTCGGGCAAGGATATATCGTCCATCCAAAGGCATTCGCCAAATTGCAGGACGGCACGATTTGTCTCCCTCCCTACATGGTAATCTGCCTGTAGGGGAAAAACGGAATTGCCTATCGAAATACATTGGATAGAGAGGATTACAATATGGCTGAATGGATTGAATGCAAATTATCTGACCTTGGAACTGTTGTGGGCGGGGCTACTCCTTCAACGAAAAAAGTTGAAAATTATGAAGGTGGAAATATCGCTTGAATAACACCGAAAAATTTATCTATATCCAACGGTCGTTATATCCAGCGTGGGGAAAGAAATATTACTGAAATTGGTTTGTTTCGCGCAGAGAGTGGCGAGCCGCCACGGACAACGCAGAGCCAGTGCGCGCGCAAACCATCCGCGCATTACGCATGCGCCGCGATAGATGCAACTTGGCTGTCGGGCCTCCCGACTTGGCTGTCGGGCCTCCCGACCCGCCGGTTGACTTGACGAAACGGATGTTTTCTGAAATGATGAGATCGTTCTTTCATTTAGGCGGTGAAAAACCGTCCCCATCGACCCCTAATTCCATTTTTCATCATGTCTCGCTTTTTCGTTAGCACTGCCGCTTTGACCATCGCCTGTTTCTGTACCTTTACCGGACGGAGCATCGCCGAAGAACCCGCCGCCCAGCCAGAAACAAACTCCGTCGACACAATCGCCAATGCCATCCTCGGCAATCCAGAGGACGACAAGCCCGCCATTCGCATCAATGGCAAGGACGTCATGACGATCGCCCAATTCAACCGGATTCTCGATTCGCAGCTCGCCCGCCTCGGCGGCCAGGTCAAACCGGAAGATATCGCCAAAATCCGCCCCCAAATCCGCACCCGCCTCATTCAGGAAATCGTCAACGCCTCCCTCGTGGAGGAAGTCGCCAAAGCCGATCCCAAACCGGTCACCGACGACGACCGTTTGAAATTGCTCACGGAACAATTCCAAGGCATGGTGACCAATGTCCAGCAATTCGTCCAGATGGCAACCGCCAATGGCATGGATGAAAAAATGGCTCTCGACAATCTGGATCGCCAAGTGCGCACCGAGCGTATTTTCGTCGCCCAAACCAATGGCATCCCCGCCGTCACCGAGGCCGAGGCGAAAACCCGCTTCGACGAGATCGTCAAAGCCAATCCAGACGCCGTCAAAAAACCTGAACTCGTCACCGCTTCCCATATCCTCGTTCGCGTCGAAAAGGACGCCGATGAAGCCACCAAGAATGCCGCCAAGGAAAAAATCGAAAAGGTCCGCAAGGAACTTCTCGAGGGTGGCGATTTTGCCAAACTCGCCCAGGAATACTCCGATTGTCCCTCCAAGGCAAATGGCGGTTCTCTCGGCGAATTCGGCCGCGGCCGCATGGTGCCTGAATTCGAAAAGGCCGCCTTCGAACAGAAGGTCGGCGAAATCGGCGAAATCGTCGAAACCGATTTTGGCTACCATGTCGTCAAGGTTGAGAAGCACGATCCCGCCGGAACCGTTACTTTCGAGGAGGTTCGCGATGAAATCATCGAGGGCATGGGCCGTGAACGCATCGGCGAAAAAATCCGCACCTATCTCGATGGGCTTCGCGCCGCGGCAAAAATCGAAATCCTCGCCGACGAGGTCGTTTCCCAGCCGGTTGCCGTCCCCTCCGCAACGGATAAGAAGGATGAGGAAGAGCTCCCCGCTTGGGCTCTCTAAATCCTTGGTTTCCTTCCTTGCGGAATACCCGTCATTCGAAAAAAGATTGACGAAAAACGCGACGGCGCGGAGAATTTCCGCCCGTCGCGTTCCGTTTTTGGACGACAACCCGAGAACCATAGCGCCCCGTCTTTACCCGTCTTCCCCCATTCCATCCTTTTTTTTTTCCTATGCGTATTGGCTTTGGATTTGATATTCATCGGCTCGTCCCGGATCGTCGGCTGATTTTGTGCGGCGTGCCTTTCGAACATCCGCTCGGTCTCCTCGGTCATTCCGATGCCGATGTCGCAACCCACGCCATCTGCGATGCCCTCCTCGGTGCCGCCGCCCTCGGCGATATCGGGCATCTCTTTCCGGATACCGATCCCGCTTGGGAAGGCGCCGACAGCATCCGCCTCTTGCAAATCGTCACCCAACGCATCCGCGCCGCCGGCTTCCAAATCGACAATGTCGATGTGACCATCCTTGCCGAAACGCCTAAAATCGCTCCGCATGTTTCCGCCATGCGCCAACGCCTCGCATCGGCCATGGAAATCCCGGTCCAAACCGTTTCCGTGAAAGCGACTACCATGGAAAAACTGGGCCCCATCGGCGCAAAAGAGGGGATCGCAGCCCAAGCCGTCGCCCTTCTCGCCGAATCCTGTTGACCGCCCCCTTTTTGCATTTTTCTTCTTTTCTTTTCCTTTTTCCTCTCTCTTTCGTTTTGCTTCCATGGAACTCAATTTTCTCAACTCAATGACGCGCCGCGTCGAGACCTTCCATCCCATCCATGCCGGAAAAGTCGGTCTCTACACCTGCGGCCCCACCGTCTACAACTTCGCCCATATCGGCAATTTCCGGGCCTACACGTTCGAAGACATTCTCCGCCGCACTCTCGAGTACGCCGGATACGACGTCACGCATGTCATGAACCTCACGGACGTCGATGACAAGACCATCCGCGGTTCGCAAGCCGCCGGCGTACCCCTTCGCGACTACACCGCACCCTACAAAAAGGCATTCTTCGAAGACCTCAAGAACCTGAATGTGGAACCCGCAACCGTCTACCCGGCCGCAACGGATCACATTCCCGAAATGATTGCCCTCATCCAGAAACTCTTCGACGCCGGCTATGCCTATCAGGCCGCCGATCGCTCCGTCTATTTCTCCGTCGCCAAAGATCCGGACTACGGCAAACTCGCACACCTCGATCGCGACAACCTCCGCGCCTCCGTCCGTATTTCCAATGACGAATACGCCAAGGACAATGTGGGCGATTTCGCCCTCTGGAAGGCTTGGGACAAGGCCGATGGCGATGTCGTCTGGGATTCTCCGTGGGGTCCCGGACGCCCAGGCTGGCATATCGAATGCTCCGCCATGTCAACCAAATACCTCGGCGAAACATTCGATCTCCACACCGGTGGCATCGACAACCTCTTTCCACACCACGAAAACGAAATCGCCCAGGCCGAATGCGCCAACGGAAAACCTTTCGTCCAAACTTGGCTCCATTGCGCACACCTCCGCGTCGATGGCGAAAAAATGTCCAAGTCGCTCGGCAATTTCTATACGCTGCGCGATTTGCTCGCAAAGGGATGGTCCGGCCGCGAAATCCGCTTCGTTCTCATCGGCGGTCAATATCGCCAGCCCTTGAATTTCGCCTTCGATGCCCTCGCCGCGGCCCGTACCGCCCTGCAGCGAATCGACGAATTCACCGCCCGCCTGACGGCCATCGCCGGTGCTTCCGCTCCTGCGCTTCCCGCCCCCGGATCCCCCCCGCAAGCCGTCCCCGCCCCCGCCAATCCTCCGGAATGGATCGCCAAACACCTCGAATCGTTCGGAAACGCCCTCGCCGATGATTTGAATACGCCGCTCGCATTTGCATCGGTTTTCTCCTTGGTCAACGATGGCAACCGCCTCGCCCAAGACCAAAAACTCGCCCCCGCCGATGCCGCCGCCGCGCTCGCCGCCCTCTGGCGCATGGACTCCGTCCTCTGCGTTCTGCAAAAGCCCGCCGCCGAAATTCCCGCGGAAATCGCCGCTCTCGCCGAAGAACGCGCCGCCGCCCGCAAGGCCAAGAATTGGGCCGAATCCGATCGCATCCGCAACGAACTCTCCGCCCGCGGCTGGCTCGTCAAAGATACGCCTCAGGGACAGCGCCTAACCCCGCAACGCTAACACATACGCTCTTTCGACTCTCGCTATGAACCGTACTGAAATCGCCGCTGAAATCGATCACACCGTGCTTGCCCCCCAAAGCAAGCACCAGACCTTCGTCGATGCCTGCCGCTTCGCCATCGAACACCACTGCGCCTCCGTCTGCATCTGCCCGTTCTTCGTGCGCGAATGCGCCGATCTTCTCCGGAACTCCGGTGTCAAGGTCTGCACGGTGATCGGCTTCCCGCATGGCACCCATACCACGGATGCCAAGGTGTTCGAGTCGCGCGTCGCAATGGAAGACGGTGCCGAGGAACTCGATATGGTCGTCAATCTCTCGAAGGTGAAAGATCACGATTGGGCCTACGTCGAAAACGATATCGCCGCCGTCTGCAAGGTCGTCCATGGCGCCAAACGAATCCTCAAGGTCATTTTCGAAATGTGCTTTCTCGATGAGGAGGAGAAAATCCGCCTCTGCGAAATCTGCACCAGACTCGGCGTCGATTTCGTCAAGACGTCCACCGGATACGGCACACATGGCGCAACCGTCGCCGATGTCGCGCTCATGAAGGCGCACGTCGGTCCCAATGTCCGCATCAAGGCCGCCGGCGGCATCCACAATGCCGACGAATTGCTCGCCCTCCGCAAGGCCGGCGCAACCCGCTTCGGTTGCTCCCGCACAGAAGCCGTCTTGGCCGGCTTCGAGGCCTAATCCTCCCGTTCCTCCGCGCCGCCGGACTCTGCGGCTCTGGCAAAGCACCTCACGCTGCGCGTTTTGCTTGCCGCGGTTCCATCCGCGGCACGTGCGCGGGAGAGCCGCGCATCCCTTCGCCGCGCCTTTCCGAATTTGCAAGGATCCGATTTTCCCCTCCTATGTCAATCGAAAAAGAGATAAATGTACCGGAATTCCTCAGACCCGTCTTCGAGGAAATCCTCAATGGCATTCCGTTCCATCTATTCGAACAAAAAGCTTTCTATTGGGAACAGCTTAATGGTTTTCGAATCATTCCGAAAAACCTCCCGCTGATCAAGAAAGCCATTCTGGCGGCTATTTTCTCCCCCAATCCAATGCCGAAAAGCATGAGGAGTCTGCTTCAAAACAACATGCCGCTCATCCCGTTGATCGACTGCTTCCAGCCGGATTGCCTCTTCTTGAATCTAAACGCCTATTTCAGAATCTTTGGTCGCAACCGGGTCCTCGCAACCATGCTGTTTTCCAACCTAGACGAAGTCCGGGACAAGGCCCGCGAAATACTCGATCAACCGCTGGACAAGTTTCCCGACCAAATCCACGATCCGGCAGAACGAATCGAGGAACTGAAAACCGTCTTTGCCCCAATCTTCGATTTTCTCCAGGAATTCGAAACGGAAACCCTCCCCGATTCCGAACCCGAGGAACAGACAGATGACATGCCGGAAGAATCCGTTCAGGGCTTGCTGAGCGCCGCCACCGTTCTCGAGGCCGTTACCGCCCTCGAAGAGCGACTCTGCGATGCGCAAACCGCGGCAAATCGGCAAAACCGCGAAATCAAGAAGCTACGGGAAAAGCTGGACGCCACCCTCAGCGAAAACAAAGACCAAGCCGCCCGTGTGCAAACGCTCTCGCTCCAAAATGAAACCTTGCGGCAACAGCTGGAAAAAGCACAACAGGAACGCGACGAACAAAAACGGCTCTGCGAACAAACGCAAACCCTCGCTCTCCGGCGCGAAGCGGCACTGCAAAACACGAATGCCGACTTGATCAATCAAATCAAACTGCAAAAACAGAAGCACCCGGATGCAGCATCGGAAAATACCCGCTGCACCGCTCTGCGCAATCAACGGGACGGATACCGGAAGGCCTACGGCGATTTGCGCGACGCGCTTCGCGATTTTGTCGCCCGAATGCCCGTCTACGAACCGGAAGAGGCAACGCCTCCAAACCTGGAGGACGCCTCTCCCGCCGAACCGCCTCAAACCCAAATCGTCTCCGATGCCGATTCGTTTGAAAATCTTCTTTCGTCCGCCGACTTTGCGGAACACCTGTCAAACGACGATCAAAAACTGTCCCGGCTTGTCCGCCTGACCAATCTGTCGCTTTCGCCCGATTCCCGGCTCTCCATCTTGATTGATGGTCACAATGTTCTCAATTGCGCCAAACCATACGGCAAAAGGCAGGATTCGTTCTCCCACGAAGAACTTCGCGACCATTTTGCCGACGACTTGCAATCCCTCCGGCGCATGCTGCCTAACTCGGAAATCACCTTGTACTGGGACGGCCCCAATGCGGTCGATTCCAACCGAGGCTCCATAAAAATCGTCTACTCCGGCGGCATAGGGGACCATCGCGCCGACCACCGGATCGAAAATTACCTTTCCTACCTCCGGAAAGGAAACCCGGATTTGCCGATTCTGATCGTCACTGGCGATTACGGAATGCGCGAACGCTGTTCCGCGGACAATCCCCTTTTCCTGGCGCCGGCTCAATTTCTCTCCATTCTGGAGATTCACTGAAGCAACAACCGCTCGCATAGCGCGCGCAATGCGTCTTGATGCGCCGCCAAATCCGTGCCGTCCGATTCCAGGCAGACGTCCTCGGCCTTTAGCACGGAAAGCATCCGTTGCACGCGAGCCAAACGCTTCTCCGCAAGCGCTCCCGCTCCAATGCCGATGCGGAAGCCTTCGTTTCGATACGCCAACGCCAGCTCCGGAGAAGCGATAAGCCCATGCACGATACCGCCCGGAACGCCCGGCTTCCGCCGCTTGTGCTCCAGAATCCGCTCCAGCAAACACCCGGCCGCGCCGGCTCCTGCTGCGTGCAGCGCCATCGGCCGCCCCGCATCCGCCGCCAATTTCCACTGCGCGGAAAAAATCGCGTCTTGCCATTGCCGGTGCGTCTCCGTATCCGGAACATGATGCGTGCGGTCCAATCCGCATTCCCCGACCCACGCCCTCGAATCGCGCACGACCCGCCTGCGCAACGCCTCCATCATCGCATCCGAGTCCCCTTCCTCTCCCGCAAACCACGGATGCACCCCATAACACGGCACGATAACGGCCCCAAATGCCTCGGCGTCTGCCGCAACCCGCGCAACCGCATCCCAATCCGCAGGACCTGTCGCACAACACAGAAATCGCCGGATGCCTTGCGTCTTTTTCAAGGCGAAAAACGACGCCCGTTCCGTCTCCGCCAATTGTTGCAAATGGCAGTGCGCATCGCTGACACCGCCCGCAAGCGTCCATGCCGTGATGAGGTCTTCCGCCATCTTCTCTCCCCCTTCACAGCCCCATCAGGCGCGGTAATGCGGTGGCGTTCCCGGCTCGTTCCATGCGACTTGCAGCCCCAGCTCTTCTATCGAATGGCATAGCCGCTCCAATGGCGTCGCGCCGGAAATCTCGTCCACCACCGGCCTTCCGGGATACAGCCGGTACGCTCGCCGATGCCCCAAATCCGTGAAATTTGGCATCAAAACATTCGCGCCCGCCCGCAACGCCATCTCCCGTCCGTCCTTCGCCAAGGCCTGCAACGCCGTCGTTGCCGCCAAATTGCAGGTGTGCAAATACAATCGGGCCGCCGCAACCATGTTGACGCCTAGGCAAAGCCGCTCTTCCTCGTCCATCGGCGCCGTCTTCATCGGTGTTTCCAAATGCGGCAGAAAGGGTCCCATGCCAATCATGTCCGCATCAATCTCGCGGAAAAACCGGATGTCATCCGCCAAATTCTCCAGACTCTGCCCCGGCAACCCGATCATGACGCCCGTGCCGACCTGATAGCCTTGCCGCCGCAGGGCATGCAGGCAGTCGACCCGCGTGCGCCACAAATGATCCGCCGGATGCAACTGCGCATACAAGGCCGGTGACGAGGCTTCGATGCGCAGCAGATAGCGCGTGGCCCCCGCCGCCCGCCACCGCGCATACGTCTCTTCGCTCTGCTCGCCGAGCGAAAGCACAATCGCAAAATCCGGCGATGTTTCTTCCCGGATCGTCCGCACGATCTTCTCGATGAAGGCGGTATGCTCCGGGGTGTCGATTTCGCCCGATTGCAAAACCACCGACCCGATGCGCATCCGGTAGACTTGCAAGGCCGATTCGATGATTTCTCCAGCCGGAAGCTGATACCGCTCCGCATTCGGATTGCCGCTCCGCAATCCGCAATACAGACAGTTTTTCCGGCAAACCGAGCCGATTTCAAGGAGGCCGCGCAAAAAGACGCGCGCTCCGCTTACGCGATCGCGCACCCTGCACGCCGCCGCGTGAAATGCTTCCCGATCCGTTCCGGGCCGCAGCCGCAAGAGCCACACCAGCTCTTCGCGCGTAAACGAATACGGCGCCGCTTCCGCCCGCTCCAACAGCTCCGGCAGCGAGCTCATTCGCTTGCCTTCTTTCCGATTGCGTCCCCTTTCGAAAGTCCCGTCTTGACCGATACGCCCGGCAGCCGCCCGAGCGCACCCGCTAAGGCTCCCATCTGATCGGTCGTCGCTTCCACGACAAGCGTCACCACCGATATGCCGCGGTCACGCCACGGCATCCCAAGCCGGGCACGAATCAAATCGCCGAACAAACTCAAAATGCGATTCACTTCGCCCGCCGATTGATGCCGGTTCTCAATGAGAATGCCGACAAATCCAATGCGAGGTTCTTCCATAACGTCCAATCCTATTGTTCAATCGCAATCGGCCCTTTGGGCGCAACCGGTTTCTCCACCCGTCCAAGAAACAAAACCAGGTTCGTCTTGCGATGCCGGATGACAAAGAAAAACGGACGATCCGCACGGAAGGATACCGTCGGACGCACCGGAAGCATGCTGCGCATCATCATGACGGCCGTCGCGGCCGCCGCCTCCGTGCCTTCTTCGTCAACCGTAATGTTGGCCTTCTGGAAAACTTGCGAAATGGAAAGCGGAATGACCCGCGAAATACCCGAGAAGTCCGCATCCCCTGTAAACGCTTTCTTCATGCCCATCGCCTGCAGCGGCGCCTTCAAATCCACCGCGCTTTCCATCTCGAATTTGGGAAGCGCCAAATCGACGGTTTCTTCCTTGAATGCCGCCTGCAACGCCCTTAGCTTTTCCAGCGTAAGCCCTTTTTCGAAGGTCGCCCAATCCTGCCCCTCGTCCGGAAGCAGGACAAGCATCTCCAGCCCGTCGCCAAAGTACGGGAGACAGACGGC
>JBJEVW010000236.1:0-10033 GCA_051884735.1 Kiritimatiellia bacterium
GAATGACAAACGGGATTTGTTCTGCCCCACTTCCTCGATCCCGCAATGTACGCCCAGCGTGAGCGAGATGGACGGAAAGTCGCATGGGCGGTTGAGATTGTGAAATGAGAAGATTTCCAGAGTTGAACCGCTTGCCGTTTCAAAAGCGAATATGGTTTAATCGTTTCTGTTTCGGGAGGCGAACCGCAATGCTGCGAAGAGCTTTTCCATCTTCATCCAAAGGAACCTTTTTCAATGACAAACGAATTTCATGCATTTGCTCCCATACAGGCGCGTTTTCCCTATCTTTGGCATGGAGGAGACTACAATCCGGACCAATGGTTCAAACATCCGGGGACGATTGACGAAGATTTCCGGCTTTTCAAGCAGGCCGGCGTCAATATGCTTTCGTTGGGCATTTTCTCGTGGGCGCATTTGGAGCCGGAAGAAGGACGCTTCGAGTTTGGGTGGATGGACGATATTTTCGAGCGTGCGGAAAAGAATGGGATTGGCATCATTTTGGCCACGCCGTCGGGCGGCAAGCCGAATTGGTTGGCGCAGCGGTATCCGGAAGTACGCCGTATGACCCGTCATGGTGATTGGGCGGGCGGGCCGCCGGTACGCGAAGAACAATTCATGCGCCACAACCATTGCTACACCTCACCCCTTTACCGGGAAAAAGTCGCTTGCATCGATCGGGCCTTGTCGGAGCGGTACGGCAAGCATCCGGCGCTGGCGATGTGGCACATTTCAAATGAATTTGGCGGCCAGTGCCATTGTCCGCTCTGCTATGCGGCATTCCGCGATTGGCTGAAGGCGCGGTATGGAACGCTGGATGCGTTGAATGAGGCGTGGTGGACAGGCTTTTGGTCGCACCGGTTTCAAGCTTGGGAGCAGATTCGGACAATCGATCCATCGGTCGAGGGCATGGTTTTGGATTGGCGGCGGTTTGTTTCGCACCAGACGGTGGACTTCTGTGCGGCGGAAGCGGAGGTGTTGCGCCGGTATGCGCCGGGGATTCCCGTCACGACGAACTTGATGGGCTTCAATCTATGGCACGATCAGTTTCAGATGGCAAAAGTCCTTGACGTGATTTCGTGGGATTGCTATCCGCGCTACCATGATCAACCGGGATCGGAGGAGATTCAAGGCTGCGCGCTCACGCACTGCCTGAATCGCAGTCTGAAGGACAAGCCGTTCATTTTGATGGAATCTTCGCCGGGACCGGTCAATTGGGCACCGGTCAATCGTCTGCTCCGTCCGGGGCAGCACCGGGCCAAATCGCTTCAAGCGATTGCGCATGGATCGGATTCGGTTTTGTACTTCCAGATGCGCAAAGGGCGCGGCGGAAGCGAAAAATTTCATGGGGCGCTCATCGATCATTGCGGAGCCGAGACGCCGAAGATGCGCATGTTCCAGGAGGTGGAGGCGCTTTCGAAGGATTTGAAGGCGCTGCAACCGATTGTCGGGGCGTATACGCCGGCGCGCGTTGCCGTGGTGTGGGACTGGGAGAATTTGTGGGCGCTTCGCGCCTCGCAAGGCCCGCTTGACGTCGCAAAAGACGTAGGACGTACCATCCGCAAGCATTTCGATGCCTTGCGGCGGCATGGTGTCTGCATTGACGTCATTCATCCCGAGCGGGATCTTTCGCGTTATCAGGTCGTGGTTTTGCCATCGCTCTACTTGCTTCAGGATGGATTTGCGGCGAAATGCAAGACCTTTGTAGAGAATGGCGGAACGCTTGTCGGCACCTATTTGACGGGGATTGTCGACAAGCATGCGCTGACGCTTCCGCAGGGGTGGCCGGGCGATGGATTGCGACAATTGTTTGGCGTCTGGGACGAGGAGATCGATTATCTCTATCCGGAGGAGCGGAATGAAGTGCGGTTCCGGCTTGAAACGGAGCCGGTCTTGACGGGGTGTTGCGAGATTCGGAATGTCTGTTCGAGGATTCATGCGGAGGATGCGATGATTGTTGCCACCTACGAGCATGATTTCTATGCGGGGGAGCCTGCCATTACGTGCCGCCAAGCCGGAAAGGGCAGTGCGTGGTACATTGCCGCCGAGTGTCAGGACGACGGGCTGGCGGCCTTGTATGCGAATCTGCTCGACCGCGCGAAGGTGCCGCGTCTGGTTGCCTCGGAATTGCCGAGCTATCTGGACGTGACGGAACGAATCGGTGCAGATGGAACCGCGTATCTGTTTCTCATCAACCCGACAAAAATCGAGACGACGGTCGATTTGGGTATCGACACCTGGAGGGACGCATTCACGAAAGAAGCAACGCCGCAGTCGGTGCGATTGGGGCCGTGGGAGTCGCGCGTGCTGATCCGTCCGCCGTCTACGAAATAGCGAAAGGGGGCGAGGCGGAAGACTGAGAGCGTTGCTCGGCTGCGGCGGAGCGGCGCTTTCCGATTTTTTGCGGAAGCGGCTATGGGCGAGAAGAAAAAGAAGCATGTTTTGTAGATGAAAGGGGAGAAATCTGCTATTCTAGGCGCCATGAAGAAAATCCTGTTTTTAGTCGCTTTATCCGTTTTACCGGCTTTTTCGGGCACCGGTTGTGTATCCTCTGAACCCCAGAATGCACCTCGAAAGAACCGTCTGTTAAGCAGCGAGAACACGGATTCGGGCATTCTTGTGGACGTGTATGCCGATAACCGGTTGGAATTGTATCGCCGGCCAATTGCGCGCGAAGATTTGGCGGATCGGATCAAGCGCGAATGTTCTGGGCGCGGGTATCAGCGCGTCGTAATCCTTTGTGCGAAAGAGCCCTCCGTCCACAAACGCGATTTGATTGATTTGCGCGAGGATTTGGTGCGTGCCGGCATTCCGCGTGTCGTGTTGCGGACGACGCGCAATGTCTATTCGGAAGCCCCGAAAGAGGACTATGGCTTGATTGAATCGTTATTGCAAAACGGCGGGAATGCCGGACCGGATTTACGGGCGAAAGCGGTGCCGGACGGCAAGAAAGGAGTGCAGCGGAGATGAGCCCATCAATGATCGATGAGAAAGGAACGGAGTTGCCGGGGGATTTCCGGCCCGGTTGCTTTCCGCGGATTGGGTTCGTGCGCGAACCGGAGTTTGAGGGAACGTGGTGGAGCGAGCGTCATTTGCAGTGTCTATGGCTGGATTCGCGGCTCCGTCCACGATTGTATACGACAGGAGGCGCACCGATTGAAGTATTGGATCCGGGGCGGTGGAACGGGACGGCGGGGCCGGACTTCCGGGATGCGGTCATCCGCATTGCGGGCGAACCCAGAAAAGGTGATGTCGAGATTCACATTCATCCGGCGGACTGGTATCTGCATGGGCATGAAACGGATCCGAATTACGATCGAGTGATTTTGCATGTTACCTGGTTTCCGCCGCATGCGGGCGAGACCCACCCGGAGATTCCGCTTGCAGTGTTGCAGGATGCGGTTCTCTCCGAGAAGCCCAATTTTTCGTTTGACCAGATTGAAACGGAGCTTTATCCCTGGAATGCGCATCCGGACATGGAGCGGCCGTGTCGCGGGATTTTGGGCAAGGTTCCGCCCGAGACGGCGGGGGCTTGGCTTGAATCGGCGGGGCGTGCCCGCATTGCGCGCAAGGCCAAGGAGCTGTCTGCCCGCGTTGGGCGTGCACGATCCCGTGAGCAAGGTTTTTATGCTGAAATCATGGGGGCTTTAGGCTTGCGGTGGAATGCTGTGCCGATGCGGGCTCTTGCGGATGCCGTTCCGCTTGAGGATTTGGTGCGGCATGCCGATCCGGTGGAGCGCTATGCGCTTTTGTTGGGCAGTGCGGGATTGTTGCCACGGGAAGCGACGCCGACTTTGCCTGAGGAATATCTTGTGGGGCTTTGGAATGCCTCGTATCGTGCCGGGGCGATGGATGTGCCGGAAGCGGCGCGTGCGTGGCATCTGGTCGGTGTGCGTCCTTCGAACCATCCACGTGTCCGGCTGGCGGTGGCGGCGGTTTTATTCGGGTCGGCAACGGGGCTTGCCGATTCGCTCATGGCGTTGCCGCGGGACGATGCCCGCGAGTGGTGCAAGGCGGCTGACAAGCTATTTCGCGCAAGAGCCGGGGAAGCGGCGGCGTTGCTTTCGCCGACCCGCAAAGCGGCTGTCGGGTTGTTGGGACCGGGGCGTGTGCATACCATTCTCATCAATGCCGTCATCCCGTTCTTCGCGTTGGAAAACGAAGAAGCGTGGACGCTGGCGACAGGGATTCCCGGCGAAGATGTCGGAGCATCCATGAAAGAGATGGCGTATCGGTTGTTGGGAGGCGACCACAATCCCGCGATTTATACGAAAAGCGCGCTTCGGATGCAAGGGCTGTTGGAGGTGTGGAAAGGTTTCTGTGGCGCCTCGGCGCAATCGTGCCGAACCTGCGGACTCGTCAAGCATCATCCGTTTTTCGCGTCGAATGTGGCGAAAGACGGATGGGTTCCCTATTTCTAGGGCGCGTGCAAGCCATGAACAACGGGCAGGAGAAGAGGGCTGTGGAAGAGGCGGGAATTCTCCATGTGGACATGGATGCCTTTTTTGCGTCTGTCGAGCAGCGGAACCATCCCGAGTGGAGGGGTATGCCGGTTGTTGTCGGGAGTCCGCCTGACGCGCGTGGCGTCGTCAGCACCTGTTCGTATGAAGCGCGCAAATACGGGATTCATTCGGCGATGCCATCGCGCAGTGCGTACCGGCTTTGTCCGAATGCGATTTTCGTGCGTCCGGACATGGGGCTGTACCTTTCGGTTTCGGAGCAAATTTTCTCGATTTTCGAGCGCTATACGCCTTTGGTGCAAGGACTTTCGTGCGATGAAGCGTTTTTGGACGTCAGCGGGGCGCGGCTGTTGTTTGGGGATGCCGTCACGATTGCGCGACGCATTCAAGAGGACATTTCGAGCGAGTTGCAGCTGACGGCATCCGTTGGCGTTGCCACGAATCTTTTCTTGGCGAAATTGGCTTCCGATCTCAAAAAGCCGAATGGCTTGACGGTTGTGCCGACCGATCCGGAGGAAATCCGGCGTTTTTTGGAGCCACTTGCCGTGACACGCATTTTTGGCGTTGGCAAGACGCAGGCGGAGATTTTGCGGGCGCACGGGATTGTGACGATCGGCGATCTTCAGCGGACGCCGATGACACATTTGCAGCATTGGTTTGGCGAGCATACGGCGGGCGTGCTCCATGAGTTGGCGTTCGGGCGCGATACGCGCCGGGTCGAGCTTTCGCGCGAGGAGAAATCGATTTCCCGTGAAACCACATTTTCAGAAGATGTCACGGAGCTTTCGGAGATACGCGCAACCTTGCTGTTTCTTGCGGATGACGTCGCCAGGCGCGTTCGCGTAGCGAAGCGTTATGCCGGAACCGCCCACCTCAAATGGCGAACGGCAGATTTCAAAACGCGAACGCGCCAGATTCCCTTTTCCCGTGCGGCATCTGATACATTCAGCTACCGTGAAGCGGCATTGCAGCTCATGAAAGCGCTTTTACGGGAAGAGCGCGGGCTGTTGCAGGCGGATGGTGTTTTGCGGGATCCGGTTCGTCTCATAGGGTTTGGAGTTTCGCATTTTTGTGATACCCCGCCACCTGCCCAACAGGATTTATTTTCGTCTCCGGCGGAGGATTCCGCAGTGGAGAAGCGGGAAGCGCTTTCGCAGACGCTCGACCAGTTGCGTTCGCAATTCGGGGATTCGATCCATCTCGGCTTTTCCGGTAAACAGACCGATTAGGGAATCGAACAAGGAATTTCGATGCAGAAGATTTCCTTGCTGTTTTCGACATCGTAGAATGAGCCGCTCTGTTCGGCGGTTATCAAGACGGCAGGGGTGTACGGGGCACTTGCGCTGGCGAAGCAAGCGCCCTCGAGGACGGAGTCTTCTGAGGGAGCGGAAGGAGAATCGAGGCGCAAGCCCGTATCGGTGCAGAGAACGAGTTTTCCCGGTTTCTGCAGGATTGCCACCACATTCAGGAGCGTATCTTGCTTTTCGCAGTTTTGCCGGAAAACATCCTCTGTTTGCGGAAGCAGGGTTGCTGTGAGCGTGGCCATGCCCAAGATGGATCCGCGGAAAGTTCCGCAGAGCCGAATGTGCGAACCCGTCGCATGATAGAGACGATTTCCGAGAAAGAACAAGCAGTCGGCCTCATCGGGCGAAGCTCCTCCCGCAAAGGGGGCGTTGGCGTCAATAAAAGCATTTGCCGGAAGGATTGTCGCGGAGAAAATTGCCTTTTCGAGGTTGTAGACGGGGATTCCGCCGTGCGTCCATTGATCCGGTTCGAATGGGAGCAGAGCGAGTCCATCGGGGGTGCGGAATGGCATCCGGAAAGCAAAGCCGGGGACAAGCCAACCGGATTCGACGCAAGCGGGAGAGAAGTCCGGTGGCGTGAACTGCACTTCGTTTTCTTGCAGGAAGCCGTCTTGATTCAGGTCGCTCCAGACGAAGAAACGCGATTGTCCGGCCTTGTCCGAGAGGGCGGAAAGCGTGGACTTTGCGGAAGCCGTATCCTGCAAATAGCCATCGACTGAGCCGAACATCGCAAGAGGGGTGAGGCGTTTGTCTGCGTATTCGTAGAATACGGTCACCCGTCCGACCGCGTCGAGAAAAATGCGGCCATGACGGCGAAAGAGCCGATACCGGGTCGCATTTTGCGGCACGGCGGCGGCCCCGTCCGGTGGAAGCTCCGCGCAAAAGAGGGGAGTTGTTTCATCCGTGCGTCCATTTGGAAAAATCCGCCACAGTCGATTATCGAGAATATGGACAAACGGGGTGAGCAAGGTCGGGAATGCACCGGCACGGAAATCGGGTGTAGAAAAGGCGGGAGGCGGGGCATTCGTGTTTGCCGTAGCGATGGAATAGCGCATTTTCAGACGGAGTCGGGAATGTGCGATGACACGGGCCGTATAGGTGCCGGGTGGGCATTTTTCTCCCTTGGCGTTCTTTTGGTCCCAAAGCACTCGATTTTGGCCTTTGGGAAGGTGTTTTTCCTCCAGGAGTTTGCGGACGGGGTGTTTTTCCGCGTCCAGTATTTCGAGGGAAACAACGGAGTCGGCGGGAAGATGGAAAGGCAAAACGGAACAGTCGGTCCGGGGTGCCTCCAAGAGCCATGCAGGATCGAATGCGCGCATATCGGCGACCAATCGTGGTGGAAGATGGGAGATGCCGTTATCGTCGGCAAAGAAAGTCCGCCGCAGAACGATGGTGCTGTTGGGACGCATCCAATCGATTGAAATCCAGAGTCTAGGAAACCCTTTGCCGAGTTTTTTCTCGCTCAAATCGATGGTAGCAGGGAAGGTCGATTCAAATTGGCTGCATTTGGATTTTCGCGCCGAGAGGATTTGTGCGTAGGCGGGGTATGATTTCGTTCCGGCATGAAAGGGGGCGACGGAGAGAATCAGCGTATCGGCGTTTTTTGCGGAAAGAAGAACCTCCGGCTCTCCAGGCGCGTTCAGGCGAAGCGGTTCTGCGAGGGCAAGAGCGGTCTGGAGGAGGAAGGCGATTAAAGCGAGAAAACGGGCGGAAAGTATCATGCCGAGTAGAGATGATGTGCGCGAATGTAGTTGGCCACGGCGGGAGGGACGAGGCCGTCGATGGCGGCATGGGCGGCGATGGCGTTTCGAATTTGCGTGGAAGAAACGGAATAATCGAATTCGGGGTGGTAGTTTTGCAGAAGACGGCGATTGGTTTGCGGATCGAATCCGAGTCGTCTAGCGTCCAGAGGGGCGCCGGAGCGGCCGAAGCTTTCGAAATCGCAGCATTTGACGAGTGTATCGGCGTTTTTCCATTTTGAAAGTGTTTGGAGGGAATCGCCCCCGATCAAAAAGGTGAATCGAACCTCTGGGTGGAGGGAACAGAGACGGGAGACGAGATCAATGGTATAGGATATACACTTGTGGGAGATGTCTTCCAAGCAGATGTCAAAAGCCGGATTGTCTTGGATCGCGAGGTGAAGCATAGCGATCCGATCTTCTGCGGACGCGTTCATCCGGCCGATTTTGAATGGGGAAGAGGCGGCTGGAACGAACCAGACGGCATCGTATTTTCCGGTTTGCCACGCAGCTGTCGCCAAGGCGAGATGGCCGTTGTGGACGGGGTCGAAACTGCCGCCGAGCAAAGCGATGCGGGAACGTGGAAGGGGAAAAATCATGGTTGGGATGGTGGGCGGAGTTCAAGTTGCCAGAGGGTTTCTCCGGGTTGTTTTGCGGCGACAAGCGCCGAGACGGAAAAACCGGGAAGCCAAAGAATGTCATGATCGTCTGTGCTGTGATCGGCAAAGGCCAGAATGGTGACCCTCGGACGAAAGGCAGCCGGGATACCGAAGTCGGCGAGGATATCCCAAACGCAGAGATGGTTTCCCGTTCCGATGGATTGGAGACGATCTTTTCGACATACGGGACGTAAGCAAAGCAACCGGTTTTCCACTGCAGCGGCGGAAAGGGTGCAGGCGAGGGGGCGGTGCAGAGGAAACGCGCGAGCGGAGAAGAGAATTGATTGTGCCGGGGCTACATGCAGAAAAGGGGTCGGAAAGCCTGCCGAAAGGCGAAAGGATGCGGTGGTTGGTGAAGCAGGGGTCAAATGCGGGGGAGAAAACCATGCGAAGCGGCGGATGGTCTGGATGGTGTAGTTTTCACCGGCTTGAAGGAGCCCGGCTTTTCCTTCTTGCAGAAAGCGGCAGAGCGAATCGAGAAGGCGGAAGGTCTGGAGATGAGGCGGGAGATTCTGAGCCTGCAACCATCGAAGCAGAATCCGGCGAAAAATGGCGGGCGGTTGCGTCTGGAGATCCGTACAATCGAGCGGGTTGGACGATGTGTCGCAAGTGAGGGAGTCCGGGAAGGTATCCAGAAAAGCCGCATCGTCTGCGAGGAGTGATTGTGTCCGCGCAAGCGTCGCAAGCGCGGCGGTGCCGAAGATTTCTTCGAAGACGGGGAGGAGCCAAAGCCGGACCCGGTTGCGCAGGGCATTTTCCTCGCGGTTTGTTGCATCTTCTCGCCAGGATAGCCCTTGCTCGCGGAGAAACCGGCAAAGATCGGCATGGGGAATGCGGAGAAAAGGCCGTACGAGCGTGAGAGCGGAATCCGGAGAGCCGAAAGGAGCGAGGAAGTCCATTCCAGAGAGGCCGCGCAGAGAAGTTCCGCGACCGGCACGGAGGAAGAACAGTTCGGCCTGATCGTTCAAATTGTGGCCGAGGGCGATTCCTTCGCAGCGGTGTTTTAGGGCGAGTTCGCGGAGGACGTTGTAGCGCAGCCGACGGGCTGCCATTTCAATCGATTCACCAGTTTCGCTTATCGCTTTTGGCACATCGACGGAAACCTGTTCATACGGGGCATTGAGCGTTGCGGCACGCGAACGGACAAAAGCGGCATCATGCAGGCTTGCATCGCCTCGGATTCCATGCTCGACATGTGCAACGACAAGACCATTGGAGGACTGCCGAAGCCGGACGAGCGTCTCGAGGAGCGCGATGGAATCGGCTCCGCCGGAGACGGCAATCAGCAACTTCTTTCGATGCAGAAATTCACCTAGCCTAAGGCAGCCATACGGCTTGTCGAGCAATAATTGCGGTGATGGAAGCACGGGCTTTTCATCCGGTAAATGTTGGAAGTCGGGCATTTAGGCAAGGCAAACTGGAACCTTTTTATCGAAAGGCGGGATGGGAGGGGAATCCAAAGTTACGCATGGGAAGAAGCCGATCCCGACCGACAGGCAGAAGCATCCTTTTTTCTTTCCCGCATGGAAAGTTTTTGCGGGACCCCAGACAGGGTTCAATCCTGCGACCCGCTGCTTAGAAGCCAAATCCGAATCGAATCATGTGCGAAAAATGGCGATTTTTGATTAAACTTTGGTGTTTATAGGTCATTTTTCAAGCCAAAAAATGCCATTTGAGTATCAAGAAGCAATTTGTCATGAAAGTTGTCATAAAAGTTAAGTCATCTAAACCAAGCAATCCTCGTTATTCGCAACTCGACCCTCGGATTGTCTCGGTCAATCAAAAAACTAGGCGTTCGTGTCTGGAGATGATTGGCGTCATCGTCGACCAACAAACCTGCAGAAACGATGCCGTCATACGCAACCTTGAGCATG
>JBJEVW010000237.1:0-2435 GCA_051884735.1 Kiritimatiellia bacterium
CTCCTCGGCTATCGTTTTCACATGGAATGACGCATCTGGCGACCATGCATGGGATAATCCGGAAAACTGGACCAAGAGCACGACCTCCGCCACCAACGATGTCCCCTGCCTGGTCGATGCGGTCAGCTTCCCTGCTTCCGTCAACGGCGTTGCCGACTATCCCGTTTACCTGAATGGACACCGGTACGCCCAAAAAATATCCTTTGCAAAGGGTGCTAAAGCAATGATCGGAACAGAGGGTGACGAACTTTCGGTCGATGGTTCCATTTCCGGAAGCTCAGCATCCATTTGCGCCCGCGTACACTTTCTGCAAGATGCTTCATCTGGCGGTGGAGACGCCGGTTCGATTTTCTTTCTCGGAGGTGCCGACGGCGACGTCGTCTTGACCAACAGCGGAAACTTAAACAGTAAAGTCGCTATCTCAAATACGGCTTTTTCCGTCAAGCAGATTATCGCGTCCGCCGGCGGCGTCTACTACTACACGTCGCCCGATCCCGCCACCGAACTTACGCTCGCCAGCTTGACGAGCAACTCGAACGGCAACCGTACCGGTTTGAATATCTTCGATCGCATTCTCCCGGGCACCGTCATTTCGACATCCGGAAGTGCCGGCGGACTTACGCTCTTCAATACAATCGGCGATACCGCCCAACTCATCCATTCGTTCTCTCTCCGGCATACGTCCGGAAACTTGGGGCTGCGCTCAACCGCTTCTTCCGGAAAATCCATTGTGGCCAATCTCGAATCCTTGTCCGTCGCGAGTGATGCCATTCTGGATATCAATGTCGGATCCACGTTTTCGGCATCCTTCCCGGAAGGTCCCGATGCAACAACAGGCTTCTACCCGCACAACTATCATAGCTCCTTCTATTTCCTGACAACCAATGCCAATGGTTTCGTGACGTCGGCAACGACCTACCCGCTATTGGAAGCCGATGGCTCTATGGAGCCGACAAAGGCATACCGCACGACCATGACGGAGGATTGGACGCTACAGGAAGACCGCGAAGCCCTCGCGCTGCTCCGTTATAGCACAACCGGCGAATTGAACGTCAACCTCAATGGACACAAACTCTCGCTCGGCTCGTTGCGCCTCAATACGGCTCAGTCATTGACCATACAGGGAGACGGCGAAATGGAGTGGACCGGCGAACACATCTACATCGCCGCCTATGGCGCCGGAGACCTGCGCTTTTCTTCTCCTTGCTCCTGGCGGAAGCCCGCCTCCGTCCCCGATGGACAGTACCCCTCGCTCGTCATAATGGGAGCCAGCAAGCCCAATATCATTTTCGATGGCGGCGACAAAATCCGCGATTACGGTAAGTTCGTCCTCGATTGCCAGCACGCGACGCTGGCCAAAGTGACCTTTGCCGACAACGCAACCCGCACGTTCCACGGCGATCTGGTCGGCCGTTTCGAAATCTGCAACGAGGGCCCCGGAACCTTGCGTTTCAATGGTCAACGGATGGTCCGCGGATGGAAGATTTCGCTCAACGGCGGCACGACTATCGTCGGACATGGCAATGGAATCGCCCCGTCGGTCGTCACCAATGGTGCCGTCTTTGCCATCGCAGATGGCGTATCGTACCAAAACAATATCTATGCCGCACTCTTCTCGGGATCCGTCTACTGCATGGAAGGCAATGACGCCTCCACAAAAGACCTGCAGATTTCCAACGACGGCGTGACCATCGCCGGCGGTCTTCCGGGAGAGACCGGGACGTTCCGCGTGACGGGTACCTTCCGCCCGATTGTCGATTATTCGATCGGGTTCAAGATCGGCGCCGATGACGCCAGCAAGGTTATCGTTCAGAAATACGGCAACAGCAGCGCGAGCAATGCGAATACGATCACGATCCAGGTTCAGGACGTCTCCAACGGCGAACGGTCCGTCCGCGCCGTAGATTCTTTCCCTGTTGTCCAATGGTCCGCTACAGATAAATTCACGCCGGAAAACATGGCGTTTGAAATCGAAAATCTTTCCCCGGGAACCATCGACACATCTTGCGCCGCCGTTTTCTACAATGCCGAGACAAAATCCTTTGACGTCTCTGGCATCCGCTCCCGGTTGCACACCCTTATCACTCTTCAATAGACCGCCACGCGCGGCGGCGCTCGGGAGGGACGAGCTTCCGCTCGTCCGCAACACTGGCCGCCTTTTACCGAATTTCCAGAAGTCTTTTCACTCTCCTTCGCCATTCGTCCGTGACTGCGCGTAGCAGGAATCGGAATAAGGGTGTAATGGGAAGAGCGGTTGATCGCTACTCAAATAAGTGTTATATTTATTTACATCTCATACAAACTTCAAATGTACTACATCAGGAGGTTGTATTTGGACACGATATCTTGGACTTTTGGCCAAATTGTTGGGACTTTTTATGTTCAATGAATACTTTGCAGGGAAGATGCAGGGTGATTGCAAGCTAGGCGAAGGG
>JBJEVW010000238.1:0-10018 GCA_051884735.1 Kiritimatiellia bacterium
CATTTGGCCAAACGCATCGGGTTCGGTGCGGCGCTACTCTAATGCGTCAACCCTGGGTGGACCGCAGGGGTGCATTGCTCCACACCATGTGTTTTGGTATTGTAGAGGTCATTCAAACTTTTCTCAAACCTCCTTCTTCATCCTTTTTTCAAAATGATCGGCAATATCATCACCCTTCGTATTCTCATGATCGGCAACAGTTTTTCCGTTTGCGTCGGAAAAGATTTGCCGTATATCGCCCAGTCCGTTCCCGGGCATCAAGTCGTTCTCACCAGCGCCTATATCGGCGGATGCTCGCTCGAGCGGCATTGGAACAATGTCGTGGAGAGCGAAGAAAATCCGGATGCGAAGCAGTATGCCGTCCACACCTGGGCCAACACCTCCCAAGGCGTGGCGCAAGTCGATGCACGCGGCTCCATCAATGACCTTCTCAAGAATGGCCAATGGGACGTCGTTACCATCCAGCAAGCCAGCCATTTCAGCTGGAAACCCGAAACCTATTCGCCTTACGCCGGACAGCTCGTCGAATTCATCCGCAAGCACCAGCCCAATGCGAAAATCTGGATTCAGCAAACATGGGCCTACCGCGCGGACGACGGCCGCATCCGCCCCGAAGGCGAATGGGGAATCGACCAAGCCGAAATGCACAAACGCCTCTCCAAAGCCTATCGGCAACTCTCCGAAAGCTTTGACGCCCCCGTCATCCCGACCGGACGCGCCGTCCGCTACTCCCGCGAGCGGACGCCCGAAGCCCATCGTTTTGCCATTCCGACGCCTGAACAGAAGGCCGCCTGCCGCTGGCCGGATTTGCCGCCTCAGGCAAGCGACGTCGTCGGACGCACTTTCTGGTCCAAAAACAAGACCTCGCAGGAACTGGAAATCGGCGCCGACACTATCCATCTGAACCGCCGTGGCGAATATCTGCAATCCTGCACATGGTTTGAAGCGCTCTTCGGAACGGCTCTTCCGGAAAACACGTATGTTCCGGGAGATATCGGAAAGTCGGACGCCGCATTCCTCCGTGCTTGCGCTCACGACGCCGTTGCCGGTGGCACCAAGATACTCCCCGAAGATTGCGGCGAATGACGACCATCTGAAAATCCGCACTGAATGCGGGCTTTTTCACAAATAAAAAATCTGAAACGCCTTCCATGTTGACGCATGGCGGGCGTTTTGCTATCGTTTGCTCTCGTTCCGCGTTACTGGCGAGATAGCTCAGTCGGTAGAGCACTGGAATCATAATCCATTGGTCGTGGGTTCGAGTCCCTCCCTCGCCACCAATTGCTCCCATCGTCTATCGGTTAGGACACATGGTTTTCATCCATGGAAGAGGAGTTCGACTCTCCTTGGGAGTGCCACTTTGGCAAGCAATGCGGACGAATCCGGCGACAAGCCGAAAACAGAAAGACGGAAGCACGCGCTTCCGTTTTTTTTTTCGCGCAACCCAAGTCGGAAAACACGATACCCCGCTTGACTTATTGCCCGTAGCGGATCGCCACTCGGGACTCCCAACCTTGCTCCCGGTCTCCGACTCTGTGGCGATGCGCGCCGAAATTCGATGATTGTTGATTTGTGGCACCGGAAAGGATTGCCTTTCTACAACAGGTTTGCTACCCTTTCCGACACGTCGCATGATCATCTGTCAAAAAAAATCGTTGCATGCCGCACAGATTTCATGGGATGTTTTCTTTTCCGGAAAAGCGATTCCTCTTTCCGGTTTTTCAACTCTTTATCTATCCGTTTGCATTTATTCTGCGGGAAAAACGCTTTTTTCTGAATAGCCGTTTTTCTCGTAGCCGTTTCCCTTGCGTTTTGTTTCTTTCGCCATGACTTCCGCGCCTACCGCGTCCTATCGCGAAGTTTTGCATGTTGTGATTCCGCTCGTTTTGAGCAATATGGCATTCACCATCATGCAATTCACAGACCGGGTTCTTTTGGCCCGGCATAGCTCCGAAGCCATCCAGGCCGCGTTGCCCGCCGGGATTGTCGCCTTCACGCTCGTTGCGTTCTTTGCCTCGATTGCCGGCTACTCAGGCACCTTTGTCGCGCAGTATTACGGTGCAAAAGACCCCAACTCCTGTCGCCGCGCCTGCGCCGCAGGCATCCACCTGTCCATTTTGGCGATTCCTCTCTACTTGCTCTTGCTGCCGCTCAGCTATTGGCTCCTCTCCATTGCGGGACATCCCCAATCGCTACAGGAACTTGAGCGCCCTTATGCCTTTTGGAACATTGTCGGCGGACCCTTTTTGGCTTTTCAATGGGTATTGGGAGGCTATCTCTCGGGAACAGGCCGCGTCTCCACCTGTTCCATCATCAGCATAGCGGGATGCGTCTTGAATATTCTTCTGGACATTCTGTTTATCTTCGGCCCCGCCGGCTGTCCCTCGCTAGGCATTCCCGGGGCATTTGCGGCATTTCTCCATATTCCGGAAATGGGCGTCGAAGGTGCCGCCATCGCCACGATGCTTTCCTGCATCTTCTCGTGCATCCTGTGCGCCCTCTTCGTCGTTTTCGCCCCGCAAAACCGGAATGCTCCGCTCCGCGATTGGTTTGTTCCGGACTTTTCTCTCATTGCGCGCGTCATCCGCTTCGGGCTTCCCGCCGGCGTCCAAATGTTCTTCGATTGCGGCGCCTTTGCCGTATTCGTCTTGCTGACAGGCCGGCTGGACGCGCTCTCGCTCGCCGCGTCGAACATCGTCCTGTCCATCAACAATCTGGCCTTCTCCATATTGAATGGACTCAGCAATGCAGCCGCTATTCTGACCGGGCAGTATCAAGGCGCCCACCGTCCGGAACTGGCCCGATCCGCCGGCTATCGTTGTCTGCATCTCGGCTGGATCTACATGACGCTCATCGCCATGATTTTTATCGGCTTCACCCGGGAACTGCTGGAAATCTTCCAATCCCCCGGAGCGCCGTACACGGTCGACGAGCTCTACCGTCTCGGGCGCACGCTCATCTGCTGCATCATTGTCTGGGGCTTCTTCGACACCATGAACATCGTGCTCATTGGCGCTCTCAAGGGTGCCGGCGATACGCTCTTTATCATGCTCACGCTCTGCCTCGGCAGCTGGCTTCTTTGGATTCCTTCGGAAATCCTGTGCCTCAACGTCTGGAATGGCGACATTGTCGACGCCTGGATCGTGCAGACGGCCTATATCATTCTGCTGTCGTTTGTCTTCCTCCACCGCTGGCATCGCGGAAAATGGCAGAACATCCGGATGATCGAATCGTAGAGATCGCGCGCCCTTTGCGTCATTCGCGAGGGCGCGGTGCCGGCGGC
The DNA here is from genome assembly GCA_051884735.1 of Kiritimatiellia bacterium. Classification (GTDB taxonomy): domain Bacteria; phylum Verrucomicrobiota; class Kiritimatiellia; order RFP12; family UBA3636; genus JAEDLN01. The sequence goes on from JBJEVW010000238.1 coordinate 3,284, forward strand.
AATACCGCATCGACCGGCATCACATACGCGAATACACCCGTTTGGGAATGTCCGGGCAAATCGCGAAACGCCTGAATGGCCGCCATCGCCTTCTGCGCAAGCGCATCTTCGACAACTGCGATCGTCATCACATTGTATCCCGGCCAAATGTGCGTATCCTCTCGCGGACCCGTTCGCGGGCCCGTTCCCGTGCAACGCGTATACCGCGTCCGGTAGACGATACCGGCCGCATCCAAAATGGCCAGAATATCCCGATCCGCCGATACGTCGTTTACGACAACCAATTGCTTCATGCAAGCTCCTTCTTTTCGTGCGCCTTCTTGCGCCATTCGCGGAAACTTTCGACCAGATCGTACAGAACCGGCACCAGAATCATCGAGACAATCGTGGAAAAGAGCAATCCGCCCACCACGACAATGCCGAGCGGACGCCAAGTCGCCGATCCGTCACCCGTGGAAAGCGCCATCGGCAGCATGCCCAGCAGCGTCGTCAGCGTCGTAATCAGCACCGGCCGCAGACGCTGCCTGCCAGATTCCGTGATCGCCAGGCGAAGCGGCTTGTTGCGGGCCCGCAACAAGTTGATGTAGTCCACCAAAACAATTGCGTTGTTGACCACGATGCCGACCAGCAAAATCATGCCGATGTAGGCCGTCAGGCTCAGCGGCGTGCCGCTCAGCAACAACCCGCCCGCAACACCGGAAAAGGCAAACGGAACCGAAAGCAAAATCAAGAACGGATGCAGAAAGGATTCGAACTGCGCCGCCATGACCATATAAACCAAAAGCACGCCCAACGCAATCATCAGCGTCATCGCCCGCTCCGAATCCTCCTTCTCCTCGATCATGCCGCCATATTCGATCTTGGAATCGGTCGGCAGCAGAATCTCGGATTCGACCCGCGATCGGATATCCGCGATGACGTCCCCTTCCGGACGGTCGATAGCCTCCAGCTCGAGCGTAATGACACGCTGCTGGTTCTTGCGCGAAATCCGCACGGGGCCGGTTCCCTCGACAACCTTGGCCAGAGAATCGAGACGCACGCGCTTTCCGTTGGGCAACGGCAGTTCCGAACGGCGGATGTCTTCGATGGTGCGGCGGTTTCCGGCCTCCAGCCGGAGTGTGATGTCATACTCGTCTTCCCCCTCCCGGTACGAAGAACAATCATCCCCTTGAAAGAGCGCGGAAACAATGTCGGTCAGTTCCTCCATCGTAACGCCGAACGAAGCCGCCTTCGCCCGGTCGATTTCAATCCGCAATTCCGGCTTGCCCATATCCTGGGAAATGCGGACGTCACGCGCCCCCTCTGTTTCATTGGCAATTGCCTGTATCTGCTCCGCCACGGCATAGGTCGCATCCAGGTCGTAGCCGTAAATGTCGATGGTGAGGTTTGCTCCGCCGCCACGCAGCATCCGGTTCAGGAAGTTGTTTGAATTGGCGTAGACCTTCACGATTTCCGGCCATTCCGAAACCTCTTTTGTGATTTCGCTGCCGATTTCATCCGTCGTCTTGTCGCGGTCTTTCGCGTCCACGAGTTTGACGTTGATCGTGCCGATATGCGGACCCCGGTTTCCTCCCCAGCCGCCGTTCGAACCGCCCGCCGACAGGGTCAGATTCCTGATTTTTCCCTCTCCCGCAACGCGCCGGACGACTTCCAGCATCCGCCGCCCCGTTTCGGTCGTCAATTCGTAGCGCGTGGAAAGCGGAAGCTGATACGTGATTCTCAACTCCCCTGTATCCTCCGCCCCCATGAACTCCGATCCGATCCGGGAAAACAGAAAAACCGTCCCCGCAATCACAAGCGCCGCGCACAGCAAAACAAAATAACGGAAACGAAGCGCGCCGGACAGAAGCCGCGCATACAACGCCTCCACTTTCCTGAACTTTTCTTCGCTCCACGCCATAAACCGCTTGCGCCGTCCGGAAAATTCGCTCTCCGGCCGGATGAGGACCGACGCAAGCATCGGCGTCAGCAACAATGAGCACACAAGCGATCCCGCCAACGTAATCGAGACAAGCCCGCCCAACTGCCGGAGCATGATTCCCGGAACGCCTTCCACGAAAACCAAGGGGACAAAGACGACAATTGTCGTAAAGGTCGATGCCAGAATCGCCGTACCGACCTCGTCCGCGCCAAACATCGATGCCTCGCGCGGCCGCGCACCGCGCGACAAATGCGAAATGATGTTCTCCAGAACCACGACCGCATTGTCCACGACCATGCCAATGGCAACCGCCAACGCCGAAAGCGACATGAGGTTGATTGTCCACCCCATCAAAAAGAGAAAGATGAACGCCAAAATGAGCGAAAACGGAATCGTCAGCGCAATCACAAGCGAAGTGCGCAAGCTGCGCAAAAAGACCAATGTCGTCAAAATCACGAACAGCCCGCCGTACAAAACCGTCTTACCGACCGAACGAATCGATTTTTCAATCATTTCGCTCGAATCGCTGGCGAGCAGAATCTCATAGTCCGCCGGCAGGGTTTGCTTGATTTCTTCCATCTTCTCGCGAACACGCCGGCAAACCTCCACCGTATTTTCCCCGGACCGCTTCTGCACATTGACCATCATGCCGCGCCGGCCATTGCGTTCGACGATTCGCTCCTCCTCGACAAAGCCGTCTTCCACACGCGCAAGGTCGCCCAGGCAAACCAGCGTGTCGCCATCGCGCTTGACGATGACGTCCGCCACTTGCCGCGGATCCGTAAACTCGCCCGGTACGCGAATCGTATAGTCCAACGTCCCAATCCGGACATTGCCGGCCGGCTCCGTCTGGTTGTCTGCGTCAATCGCCGCGGCAATGTCTTTCACACTGACCCCGTAAGCCGTCAGCTTGGCCGGATCGAGATGGACATTAATCTGCCGCGTATACGCGCCGAAGGCTTCCGCCGTGCCGACGCCCGGCACGCGCTTGAGGATGTCCACTATATCGTCATTGACTGTATCCTCCATCTTTTCGCGGTTTTCCGAGCAAGTGACGCTGAAGTTCAGGATCGGCATATTGGCCGTATTGAATTTGTACATCACGGGATCGTCCGCATCGTCGGGCAAGCGGCGTTTGGCGCGTTCCAGCAAATCGCGCATATCGTTGGCCGCTTCTCCCAGCTCCGTCCCCCACTTGAATTTGCATGTCACGCGCGAGGAACCTTCACTGGTGATGGAGGAGATTTCATCCAGATCCGCAACCGATCCGAGCGCACTCTCGATGACACGCGTGACCTGCGTCTCGACGTCTTCCACACTCGCGCCGTCCCATGCAGTGAACACCGAAATCGTCGGCGTCTCGATTTCCGGCATCATGTCCACCGCAAGACGCGTATACGAAACAATGCCCATGACCAAAACGCCAATGAACAGCATCAGCGTGGCGACGGGCCGTTTGACGCCTGTTTCCGGAAGTTTCATTGCCCGCGCCCCTCCACGACACGAATGCGGACGCCATCCGCCAACCGGTGCAAACCTTCCGTCACAATGACGGTACCGGCCGCCAGCCCGGACTTGATTTCGATCACGTCATCCATTCGATCGCCGACCTCGACAGGCGTCAAATGCGCAATCTCGTCCTCCCCGGCCCGGTACACGTAGTGCCGGTCGACATTCCGCAGAACCGCTTCGTACGGCACGACAATCACGTCCGGCCGCTCGTTGAGGGCAATCGTTCCCGTTGCGTACATGCCGGCGGCATACCGCTTTTCCGCATTCGGCAGATAGCTCCGCACTTTTATCGTGCGCATCGCCTCGTCCGCCGTCGGAAATATCTCGTCGACCTTCAGATCAACCCGTTCCCCGGGATAGGCGTCGACCTCTACGGATACGCGCGTTTCTCCCGCCTTCAGCAACGGATAGACCATCGTCGGAACGTCAAACAGAATCTGCAGCGGATCGGTTTGCTCCAACCGGAACAGAACACCACAGGCCGGCACCATCGCTCCCGGATACAGGAATTTTTCCGCAATCACGCCATCCATCGGCGCAAAAATCCGCGTTTCCGCCACATCCAGCTCCGCCGCATCCAGTTTCGCCTTTGCGGCCAATACCGCGGCCCGGGCCGTGGCACGAACCGTTTCCGCACGATCCAACTCCTGCGCCGTAGCCGTCTGTTCCTTCACCAACCGCTCGCTTCGCGCATATTCGCGCTCCGCATCCGCCAACTCGGATTCGCACGACGCCAAAGCCGCCTTCGCCGCATCGCGCACCGCCTCGTACGGCGCCGCATCCAAGGTCGCCATCAAATCGCCCTTCCGGACGAACGATCCCTCCCGGAGTTCTCTTCCTTGACAATCGGCTGTCGCCAAAAGCCGCCCGGATACACGGGACGCAATCTCCACTTTCACCGGAGCCGTGATACTCCCCGTCTTGACCAGACGCCGCGCGACGGTCCTAAGCTCGCTCTTCCCCGTCCGGACGGCAAACACGCGCCCCCGCGCATTGGGTGCTTCTTCCGCCGATGCCGCCAGGATGCTCCCCAACAAAACAAATAACAGTCGTTTTACAGTGCTCATCTGATGTTTCCTCACGCCCCGGATTATCCCCGATTCTACCCCCTTTCGCAACCTCCGCCGCCCGCGCCATCACAAACCACCCGATCATCGCAGTCCCCCAAAGAAGTCGATCCACACTGCTGTACAAATGCCAGGAAAAGTCCTCTGCCAGACTCAGCCCGTAAATGCCCGCAAACGACAATAGACTCAGTCCAATGAAACAAGCGGTTACTCCGTCGGTTTCGCGATTCCATGTCCGCAGCATAACAAGACGAACGACTCCCCCCGCCACCAACAAAGGATACAGAAACGCCGTCTCCCATGGTTTCGCAAACATCTCCATCGCCATGGCTTTTATCGCAACCAGACTCTTGTGTCCATCCGGCGTCCAAATAGGCGCATAGTCGGAAAGCGCCGCTCCCATCAGGCGACTCCCCAAAAACCATACCGCCGGAAGCACCAGCCCCGCCACAAGCCACCGCAAAGGCGCCGCCTTCCGACCGGAACACATGCGAATACTCGCCCACAACAGCAGAAAATAGAGCAATCCTTCGTTTTTGAACCACCCGGCCGCCCCCATGAATACCCAACCCAACCAATCATCTCTCCCGCCTCTCACCATGTCCAACCCCGCCAATAGACAAAGAACCATAAAGGGCTCCGCATAACAATTCGTCGCCACCGCCAGCGAAGTCGGACACAGAAAGAACGCCCATACCAAACTCTGCTTCCCGACCGACCCGCGAGCGGCATGGAGTAGCCAATACAGCAGCACGCCCATCGCCAGCACCGTCAACAACTGCGGAAACCGCTCCGCACACCCGCCCGAAAAGCCAAACTGCGAGAGGATGAGCATCGCGAGCCCCGGCGGATACGCGGGCTCCAAAAAGCGATAGGCGCAATCCGTAAACAACCCCTCCGGAACCCCGCCAAACCGGTAAAACAGCCCGGCACGCCCGCCAAACACGCCCAGCCCGTTCGGCGCCGTAAAATCATGCGATAGACAAAACCACCCGATGATCCCCATGTACAGACTTACACATAAAAGCAGGTATCTCGTTTCCCGGAACGACGCAGACTTTTCCGGCACCTCCTCCTCCCGCCTCCCCATGCGGCGCATCCCATACAAAAGCGACAGACTCCCCGCCTCCCACAACCCAAGCGACCAAACGCAAATCGGGATTCCCGCCAACAAATACACCCCCGCCCCAATCGACAGAAGAAGCACCCCCGCCAATATCCCAGTCCATCTCCGCCAAAACAAAAACCCGGCCAAACTCGGCACAAGGACACAAACCAATCCGAAAAACTCCCGCCCCGGCGATACGCGCCGCGCCGCCAGCTCCTCATCGGTCGGTCGACACGATTCCTCATGCAGCCATAAAGCCCATCCATACCGCTCATAAACACACACATACTTCGGAATGCCGTTTTCATCCGGCTCAGGTTCAAAAAACAAACGCGGTGCATAAATCGCCCCGGCTTCGCCAAGCGTCTCCTTCGGCCCGTATCGAACCGGCGCGGAACTTTGATGCCAGCCCAACAGGAGCTGCGTAAAACGAAGCCCACTCCCCCTCTCTTTCTCCCCAGTTGTCAAAATATGCATGGACATCCCCGGCGACAAGTACGCATCCGCCATCTCATGCAGAGCATTCAAATGCGGACTTACATGATGAAACCCTTTTTCCCGTAAGTTCCCATAACCCCACCGGACATTTTCAACCCGCTCCCGGAGCGCATCAAAATGCAGGACAATCGTGCAAACCGCCAAACCCGCCAATAGCCATGTCCGTATCCTCGCAGACAACAACATCGTTCGTATTGTTCCAAACCTATCCATATTGATCCTTTGCCTTTCCTCTCCTTCCACTCACGCGCTATCAGCGTGTTGTGAGCGGGGCTCTGGCTGTCGGGCCTCCCGACCCCCGCCCCATATCGTGTGAAAACGTTCGTATCCCATCCCTCCGTGTGACATGATAAACGGGAGGATTCGAAATGGAAGTAACGGCATCGTCGAGGACGTCACGGCACTCGAGACGATAATCTTGAGGGCGAGGAGCACGGCGGCGAAGAAGGCCAATGCAGAGATGCAACCGACTACCCCATTTTAGGTGGCAGCAGCCGACCGTTGCGACTTTTCCTTTGCTTTTGCTAGAATGAATCCCAAGATGAAGAACCAAAATGGATATGAGCTTCTGGACAGCGGAAACGGACGGAAACTGGAGCGCTTCGGCTCCATCGTTCTCGCCCGCCCCG
>JBJEVW010000239.1:0-2431 GCA_051884735.1 Kiritimatiellia bacterium
TCTCCGGCGGGAATCGCGGCGACCGCCGTCCTCTTCTGCCAGCGCGCCCCGTAGTTTTTGTTACGGGAATCGTTCAGGTAGAGCGTACCATTAGGCTTCGTGGAATCGGCCGTTCCGACCCACAGCGTGCCGCCACCACCGCCACTGCCGCCGGAGTTGGTGCCCGCAATGGATATGTTGGCGACCGGGAAATCGAGCGTTTCGGCGCCCGTCAATTCGATGCCGACGCGGCCGCCGGAGCCATAGCTTCCGCTGTAGCAGCTGGCAATGGCGACATTGGCGTAGATTTTGCCCGCCCCGGCGCAGGAGGCGGCCTTGAGGTAGAAAGAGCCGGAAGCTGCCTGGGACTTGTTGTCGGCGGAGTAGCCGCGCACATCGACCAGACCGTCGAGCTGTGCGGCACCGCCGACCTCAAGCCAGATGGCACCGCCGCCGGCGCCGTCACTCGATCCGGCGCCGCAGTTGGACGGACGGTAGACGTTGCCGTAGACATACTGCCGCCCCGAACCGCTCGCCGCGTGAGAACCCGCCGCGCTGCCGGAGGGCCATTTCCCAGTTCCGTAGCCTTTCTGTGCCGCGCTCAAGGTCGCATCCGCACCGAGCGTGAACGCACCACCGACCGCAACGGACAAGCGGTATTCTTCATTGGCACCGTTGGCCGGGTGCGTCCAAGTACCGCTTTGCAAATCGACGTCTCCCGTGATCTCCACTGTTTTGAGTGCGCCGGATGCCGACGGATACGCCGTCTCGAAAACGATTGTTCCGGTATAGGCGTTGTCATCGCCAGATTGGGTCCAGGCCGATAAGACGGCCTTGCCGTCTGCATGGACGACGTCCCACCGGCAATCCGTATTCGAGAAGCAAGACGCGAATAGCACTTTATCGCCGGATTTAGGCACACCATCCGACCAGTTGTCCGCATCACTGGCGTTACCCGCTTCGGCGGCAACCCATGTATTCCAGCCTTCCGGCGTCTGGAGTTCCTTGACCGCGATTTCAGCTGAGGGAGCCGTCGAACCCAAGAGATACGCACCGGCCGCCAACGTGACGGACAGCGTATGGTCGCCGTCTTTGACGCGGAGCGGATAAACCTCGATGTTAGCGCTCGTTTGGCCATCCGGGATGACAACCGTACCCGACAGGGCCACATAGTTCACGTCTGCCACGGCGGTTCCGCCCACCGTGTAGTTCACCGTCAAATCGCCGATGGAGTCAGAGCGCGAGACGACAATCGTTCCCGGCGTTTTCAGATTGACTTCGTCCGCGTCCTCCCCGGCCGTCAATTGCGGCGTGCCGTTGTAGAATGCTTGGGAGGAAAACTTCCGAGTGATCGTGCCTTTGTCGTTTTCGCCGATGACACCATAGCGGTACGATGTGTCGTCCGTCAGTTCAGTCAGCGCAGTCGAATAGGTCTGTCCGGCGATTGCCGCGTTTTCGAATTGGTTGGTTGCGGCGAACGGGAGAGCGTCGCCGTAGATTGCCGAGAGAGAGCCGGATCCGGAGTCTTCCGCCAGCGAAACCGAGAGAATCAATTGGCCGTCGTGCTCCGTGACAATCGGTTCATCGGCAAAAACGATTGCCGAGTCATCGACCGGCATCACATCGCCATACACATAGTAATCGCTATTGGCGACTTGTGCATAATCGGCCGCGACCCAGTCGGCCGAGAGTGGTGTCGTGGCGATGCGCACCTCGTCGTGATATGCCTTTAGGGTGCCGTAGCCGCTGCCGCTCAGGCCGCCGACAGTGAAAGCGAGCGATCCATCAAGGGCGGTGCCGGATGGTTTGATGGTCTGGGTTCCGATCAAGCTGCCGTTCAAGTAGAGCGAGACGGAAGTATCATTCCAAACCACATCGTATTTGGTCCAGGTATTGACTGCGAATGCCGAGACGGAAAAGATGTTGCGTTGCTCGTCGACATCGCTGGTGCCGCAGGAGTAGATGCCGACGGGAGTCAAAGCCGAGCTGCTTCGGAATTGCCAGCCCCAGGATTTGTAGGAGTCGGCGTTTTTGCGAGCGAAAACGTACGACCATGTCGACATGGCCGTCGGGTAGAGCCAGCCGGAGACCGTAAAGGAGGGGGCGACATTGAGGGCGTCGCAGGCATCTGCCGTCATCATGGTTCCGTTCTGTCCGACGGCATCGGTTCGTCCACGGGCAGAGCCAATGACGCCGTCCATAACGAGCGACTTGGCGTGGGAACTGGCGGTCGTGTTTCCGGTGGCATCGGCGATGGTGACGGCGCCGTCATCGGTTTCATTCAGGTGGTAGACACCGGCAAATCCGGACCAAAGCGAATCTTCGGCCTCATCGCCGGGGGTTCCGTTCCGATGTAGGCGGTGATTGTCGTTTCAGCCGAGAGAGACGGCACGCTCACCCAAACGAGCGAGGTTCCATCGGGATTCCAGCTGTCGATTTCGTGCGGAAGGAG
>JBJEVW010000240.1:0-2417 GCA_051884735.1 Kiritimatiellia bacterium
TTCCCGCAACACCCCAAACGACCATACCTATGGCCTAAATTGAAGAGATACGGCTGAATTTCCATTTCCCCGCGTTTGCTCCCGGTCGGGTGGTCTGTCTGGACGCCTCATTGCTCGAGGAAAGCGCGGGAATGGCTGCGTGTTTTATTGGGCTGGGGATTGGAGGTCGTCTTGCGCGGCCCAGGCGGCGGTGGCGATGGATCGGGCGGCTTGCACATGAGCGGTGCGCGTTTGGCGAATTGCCTTCGATACTTCGTCGATCGTTTGCGCCTGGAGCGAATCGACAGTCGCGTTCAAGCTTTTCTCGATTTCGTTTGGCAGGACGTTGACGAGATCGTAGATATCGTAGACTGTCCATGCGGCCCCTAAAACTGCGAAGATGTCCCCAATGGGGAGCGCGCCGTCGGCGGCCGGCGCAGCGGCAGAGGCCGTCCCTTTTGCGATTGTCTTTCCGGCATGGCGAAGAATGAGGCTACGCCCGGCGGTCATGGTCGATTTGATGCAAGCCGCTTCGATGGCGACTTCGGCCGCGACGAAACCCGCCTTGAGCGGCATTCCCCGAAGCGCCTCGTAGGTCTGCGCCATTTTGGTGCGCAAGGTGTCCATGGGGAATTCGACGCGGACCGCATCCGGCAGCTTGCCATGGGCGGAAGCGAGCTCTTCGCGAAATGCAGCATTCTCGGCGTTCATTCGCGCCTCAAAGGTCTCGTAATCGGCAATCAAGCTTTGGACGGCGCGGGTACATGGTGTCATGAACGGCTCCAGCATTGCGTTGCAGCGATCCTGCAGCCGTTCGCTACCCTTTATCTTATCGAGAACACCATCCCATACGACGGCACCCATTGTGTCGAAGACAGCGAACGATTTCCGGATTCCGGGAATTGTGTCTCGGGCTTTGTCGAACCGGCCGGGAATCTCGGTTTGGAGCTGTTTTTCAAAGGCGCCTGCAATCTTGTCGAGTTCGGCGAGATGGCGATCCAGGGCGGCGGAGACGGCGTCGTTGTAGCGACGGATTTCGGTCGCGTAGTCTGGCTGTATGGAAGCGGAATCCGAGGCCGGAGGCGTGTATGTCGGCAGCGTGGACTTTATCCGGTGAGACATGCGTCCGGAGATGAAGACCAAGATGACAAGTGCCAGCGCGAGAACGATAGTCAACCAGGAGCGCCGGGAGGGCAGTTTGTCCGTGGATGCGGTGTCGTTCTTTTCGGCAGGGGCGGTTTCTTTTTTCATCATCGTTTCGGCGTAGAGGGTTTCAGGCGGCGGGTTTGGAGGCGTCTTCGGAAGCGTTCGGCTTTTGGTTCATCCGGCGTTTCATGATCGGGTGCAGAATCCGCAATGCGAGAGCCGTGCCGGTCAGTACGGCGAAAATGACCATGAAATAGAAGACGCCCCGGCCGACATAGGAATCAATGCCCGTCTCGCCGTCAATCTGAACGATTTCGGGGAGCATTTCCGGGTGTTCGGCAAGTGTTTCGCGCGTGGCGTCGGCCAGCGCCTGATCCTTTGTGCGTTCGCCGGCCGTAAGGTTGTGCGTTCCTACGACTGCGGCCGCACCGCCACCGGCTGCAAGCACATGTGTCGGCTTGACGATGGGGGTGCGATGAATGGCTTCGACGACGGGTTTGGCGGCGTTTGCCTCGATCCGGGCAACATCGACGGCTTTATCGACGGCCTTTGCCACCTTCGGAGCGGCTTGAACCGCGGCTTTGCCAGCGCCCTTGGCGGCGACACGCGCAGCGTCATCGCTGTAGTGGGTGACGGCATGTTCAACGACATTGTCCGCTCCGTGTTTAGCGCCCTTGGCGGCGATTTTAGCCGCACCGGTCAGAACACCGCCGTAAGAGGAGCCGACCATCAGAAGGGAAGCGAAGAGGGTGAAAAGGATTTTCATCGCCATCGTCTCAGAGGCTATAATCGGCTTCCAAATATCGCTTCTCCGTGCACATCCGGAAAACGAGAATGGACCTGGTTTGGTGTAGGGTGCAGCCGGAGTCGACACGCCGGATTTACCCGTTTGATCATGATGAAGCGAAACCCCGCAATGGGGACAGAACATTGTGTTTTCGGGAATCTCCTTCCCGCAGTTTGAACAGAATTTCATAGCGTCGTACGGATAGAGTTGGTAAAAAAAAAAGACTCTTCAGGTATGACTATGGGTCAATCCGTGCCGTATAACTCACACTTATCCCGGAAAAATCCGCGATCGATGATCCCATATTTTCACTTTCGCATGAAAATGGTAGCAAAAAAAAAATAAACGCAAGGCAAAAAGAAAAGGAGCGACTTTTTCCGGATTCCACCATAATGGTGGCGATCAACGCTAGAAAGGAGCACCGCACGGGTTTATTTGTTTCGCGCAGAGGTGGCGAGCCGCCACGGGGCCGGGAGGCCCGGCGGCCAAGCACAGAGCCATTGCG
>JBJEVW010000241.1:0-2369 GCA_051884735.1 Kiritimatiellia bacterium
GGTTCCGGGAGCATTCATCCCGAAAAACCGGGATAAGGGTGTAGTGTGCACAAGTAAACGCATTAAAACAGGTGCGTTTACCTTCCGCAAACAACAATAAATATGAGGAATGTCCAAAAAAGGGTTCTAAGGTTTTCATTTTTTGAGTTTTTTGCTATTGTTGCCTCCGTCAATCGGATGTGTGTCCGCAAGACATTGATCTTTGATTTCGGCGGCAAGGCGCTTCTCAAGCGAAGACTGCCGCCACCATATACCTAAACACATCATGCTTCGTTAGAAAACCGCTAATTTTCAGACGTGAAGCAAGAAATGTGGTTCCGTAGGACGATTGTACACTATAGTCTCATTGTATCTTGGTCTCATTGTGTATCCTTTCTGCGTGTCCGTTCTTGATATTTCACGTCGGGTTCTTAGCGGTGCCTCTAACGAGATATCTTGAACGAGGCACGCTTCTTTTTGCCGCAGATGTTGCGTTGCCATTCCTAAATTGCGGCATGATAAAATGGAAAGGCCATGTTAAAACTAAGATATGACATTTTTGGGGCGGATGCGATAGGCAACGCCAAGTTAGTCGGGAAATATGAGTTTCCGCATTCACCAGGAGTCAAATTGAATGAAGCTCCGGAGCGGATTGTTCCATTTGATCGGATGAAGTCGATTCGATTAGGAGATTGGGTTCACTTTTACGTACATGACAAGCGATTCCATCGGTTCTTGTCGCGGCGGGAACATTATTGGACGCGACTAAAAGCGGCTAATGGTTTTATAGGCGCAGACAATAGCATGTACAGAGATTTGCCTCTTGCCGAACAAATTCATAGTTGCTATCTGAATCGTGCAATAGATTATTTTTTGAATTCAAAAGGATGTTCTGTTGTTGCAAACGTCTCCTGGGGAGACTGGCGATCATACGAGTTCTGTTTCGATGGGGTCGCGAAACATTCAACCATTGCAATATCTTCCTATGGTTGCTGTAGATCTCGCGTTGATCGAAGTTGTTTTGAAGATGGTTTCGTAATGATGGTTGAACGTCTTGAACCATATTCTGTCATATTGCATGGCGCGGTTTGGGATGAACTCATGGCCTTGGTTGCATATCATAAGATTCCTCTGTTGCGTATCCCAACGCAAAGAGCACTTGCAAGTATTGGAGCGGAGGTGTCTCATGGGTAAGAGTATCCATGGTGGATTCAAAAACACCAAGGGGCGAGGTAATCTGCATTCGCTGACGGACAATCTTCCTGATTTGACACGTCGATTTCCTCTTGCGCCGTGCGGCAAGTTTGGAGACCCCGGAAAAGGTGCGCGGGTTATCAAAAGTCCGGCTCCGGTTGGAACGGCCTATGAGTTCTTTAATCGCATTTCAAGGGGATATGAGACGATAAAAACCATTTCGTATCGTGATGGAAGCAAGAAAGGATGCGTGGCGAAGCTGAAGGATGGTACGATCATTACACTCCGAAAGAAATCCACGTCAGACGGCAGTCCTGCCGTGGATATCAATATTACATCGCCTGGGCGCGTCAAACCGCACAAGATTCATTTCATTAAGGAGAACTGAAGATGGAGAAAATGCATATTCTTTCAGAAGATGAAATTTCATTGCTCAAATCGATTGTTGGACGACGTCTCGAGTCTTATCGTCTAAATGATACGGATGATACGTCATTTGAAATATTTGTCTTGAGATTCTCTGAAACAGATATCGAATTTGCGGTCAATGAACCGGACGAACCGGACGAAGTGTTCGGAGATATTTCGTCTGTCAAAATAATCGCACGCCCAGAACGTGACAGTTGGTCCCGTGTGGGTAGCGTGGAACCCGAAAACGGGATTCCCGAGGGCTGTTTTATGGACTATGCCGTCGGAATGACCATAACGGGTGTATCGGTAATCGTTGAGTCCTTGCGGATTGCCGACAACGCATGCGAGTATGTCCGAGGTTTTGTTCTTAATCTTTTGGGGTGTACTCTTGTGTTTGATAAAGGCCCGTACTGTTGGGAGGCAATCTGGCGAGTCGGTCATCAGCCACTTTCAGCCTCACCACTTCCGTCTGCAAAGTTCGATCCCACAGAGGATGCCGGGATGATTTCCGCCACTCGCATCGAACGAATCGCGTACGCTCCATGTGGACATAATGGCACGATGTGCGGGTAGCTTCGGGGTACAGGGCGGCGCGAGTGGCGAACTGTCACGGGTTATCAGGCCTCCCGTCTCTTTGTGTTCCTTTGTGGTAAAAAAACGCGCCCATCGCCTTGTGCTCTTTGTGGCTCGCCATGCCACAAAGCCATGCCGCAAAAAAAGAACACAAAGGAACACAAAGGCGGTGAGCCACCGCGGGCGGAAGAAAAACTCCACTTTTTTAGGGT
>JBJEVW010000242.1:0-9697 GCA_051884735.1 Kiritimatiellia bacterium
GCTCTGCCTCGCGAAGAAATTGTCGCGCAGAGAACGCAGAGTGCGCAGAGAGTGGCGAACCGCCACGGGCAATGAGAGTGGGCGCTACGCGCCCAAGGAATTTTTTTGTGGGGTATGCGGAGTAAAACCCTAAAACCATCACGCACAATGTCTCTGCGTTCTCTGCGTCCTCTGCGTGAAACAAATAACCCTGCGAATGCGCGGTGCGCGGGCATGCGGGGGACGGTCACGGAGCGCGGCGGCGTTCGCCAGACGGCGCTCTCCTACATTCTCGATACTGGACGCCGCGCAACGACTGCCGGAAGCGAGACGTCGTTCACAATAGTTTATTTCGGATTTTTATTGACTTTTCTATCCGTTCCCGTTAGAATTGAATGCGTTTTCGGTGTGGAAACTGTTTCGGGGCGTAAGTTCCGGAGCGGATTTCCCTGTTTTTTTATTATCCTTTTACGATTTGATTTTTCCCACAAACGGAGTCACACGGCATGGGTATCAATACGAATTTCGAGAAAGAGCTCAGAGGTTTTGAACGCGATCGCGGCATCAAGCGTGAAGCGATGTTGTCCACGATTGTCGATGCATTGCAGGCGGCGGCGCGCAAGAGTCCGTTTTGTTCTGGCGATGTCAAAGTGACCATCGATCCGGTGACATTGGCGTTCAAGGCCGAGGAGACGCTGATTGTTGCGGACACACCTCAAGCTACCGGGGCGGCGGGGTCTGCCTACATTTCGTTGGAAGAAGCCCGAAAAATCAATCCAAATGTTGCGTTGGGCGAAAAGGTCCGGCGTCCGATCGATCCGCGTGCATTCGGCCGCATTTCCGCGCAGATGGCCAAGCAGGCTTTGGTTCAGGGTATTCATGCTTCGGAGCGTGACATCATGCAGAGCAAGTATGCGGACAAAGTTGGCCGGATTGTGACAGTCACGGTTCGCCAGGTTTACCACAAGGATTCGTTTTGCGATTTGGACAGCGGCGGAGAGGCGATTCTCAAGAGCCGCGACCGGATGAAGAGCGATCGTTTCACGAATGGGGACACGATTCGCGCCGTGATTCGCCATGTCGGCATGGAGCAGGATCCGCGCCGGATCGAGGACGATGGAGCCGCAGTTCCCGTGCGTGGCGCCCATTCCCGTACGGTTCGTATGGTTGATGAATCGGCGGGTAATCCGTGCGTGAAGCTCTCCCGTACGGACAAGCTGTTTCTGAAAGCGCTTTTGTTCGAGCAGTGTTCCGAGATCAAGGATGGCACGGTGGAGATCATCAGCATTGCGCGTCAGCCGGGCATCCGTTCGAAAGTTGCCGTTCGTTCGAACGATCCGAAGGTCGATCCCATTGGAGCCTGCGTCGGTGTCCGCGGTTCGCGGATCCGTCCGATCATTTCCGAACTCAATGGCGAGAAAATCGACATTGTTCCCTGGAGCGAGGATTTCGAGACGTATGTCCGCAAGGCGCTTTTGCCTGCCATGGTCTTGAGTGTCGACATTGATTACCATGCGCACCAGATCACGGTATTCATTGACAAGAATTCGCTGACGCCGTTGATCGGCAAGCTTGGCATGAACACGCGCCTGGCCTCGGAGTTGCTGAGCGATTCGACGCACACGACGTGGACGATTTCAGCGCGCGAGTTGTCGACGGCGGATGTCGAAGAGACGGAGCGCGATGTAAGCGTTGCGAAGTTCCAGCGAGATTTTGCCGCGAAAGTCGAAGAGCTTTCCGCCCGGTTGAATATTGATGCGGACACGGCACGGACGGTGATCCGTCACGGATATCTTTCTCCGGAAGGCATCCTAGAAGCGACGCTGACCGACTTCATTGCGGAAATGGGGCGGGAATTGCCGGACGCGAAGCCGGAAGAGCTCACATTGCTGAACGAAGAAACGGCTCGGGCGGTCTGGGCGGCTGCGGAAGCGGCGATGTTGGCCGCAAGTGGTTCCGCACAATAAACGAATTTGAAACAGACGCACTGGTCGACGTATGAGATTATTTGAACTTGCCACAGAACTGAAAACTTCGGCTCGCGATTTGTATCGTCAAGCGAAGGGGATGGACACGGATATCCAGAGTGTGATTTCGCTGGTGTCTCCGGAGGATGAGCGAATCATTCGAAGCGGTTTTCACCGTTGTTTGGAAGCCGATATTGCACGGGAAGAAAACGATATGCAAGCCAAGCTGAAGGCAAAGGCAGAGAAGGCTGCTTCGTTGGCACGTGCCAGTGCGAAGGCGGATGCCGAGTTGTTGGATGCTGCGGCGAAGCGTGCAGCCGAGCATTTGGACGATGAACGTCCGTTGGATCGTTTTTTGGCCTCTCGTCCGGCTGTTTCCATGGTTGAGAAGCGGGTGAAGAAGCCTGCTGCGGAGGAGACCCCGGTTGTTGAGGAGAAGCCTACGGCCGTGGAGAAGCCTGTTTCGGAGGAGAAGCCGGCAGTGACGCCTCCGGAAGAGAAGAAGGCAGAGCCTGCCGTTGCGGCGGCTGGGAAGGAAGAGCCAAAGACGGCTGCGCCTGAGGCGAAAACCGAGCCGGCGTTACCTCCTGCGGCGCAGCGTGCCATTGGCGGCATTGCGCCGTTGCCGGTACGCCGGAATGTCGCACCGCGGCCCGAGTTTGTACTTCCGGCTCGCACACCGAAACCGGCACCGGTCAAGAAGACACCGCAAGCGATGCATCCGGCGGATACGGTTACGGCGGGTGCGCCCCGTGGTACAGAGAAGAAGGGCGGATTGCAGGGGGCTGGAGGCGTGAGCCAGACGGCTCGCCGTATCCAGAACGACACGCAGGAAAATCGCGATATCCGTCGCGACAAGAAACGCGAGCGTCAGGAGCAGCGTCAGGAGCAGCGGCATGAGCAACGCCAAGAGCAACGTCGCCAAGAGGCGGCTCAGGCCGTTGCGAATGGGACGGACAAGGAGATTCCCGTACGCGGCACGATTGTGGTCAAGGATTTTGCCGAGAAATTGGGCATTCGTCCGAATCAGTTGATTACCGAACTGATGAAGATGGGTGTTTTGGCTTCCATCAACCAGAGTATTGACGCGGAGACGGCCGGAAAGATCGCCGTTGTCCACGGCTTTACGGTTGTGCATGAAAAACGCCGCAATTCGGATGCCAAGCCGGTCTATCGCGATCCATCCCAGGATGACGAAATTCCGGAGGATCGTCCCGATCAGCTTCGTCCTCGTCCACCGGTTGTCACCTTCTTGGGGCATGTCGACCACGGCAAGACGACGCTGATGGACTACATTCGTTCGGCGCATGTCGCGGCCGGCGAGGCCGGTGGTATCACGCAGGCGATCAGCGCCTATTCGGTTGATGTTTCGGGACGCAGCATCACCTTCTTGGATACGCCGGGCCACGCCGCCTTTTCCGCGATGCGCACGCGCGGTGCGAGTTTGACCGATGTTGCCGTGATTATCATTGCGGCCGACGACGGCATTATGCCCCAGACAAAGGAAGCCATTCAAGCGGCCCGGAATGCGCATGTGACGATTATGGTCGCCATTACGAAGTGCGACAAGCCTTCTGCGAATGTCATGCGCGTCATGCAGCAGCTGCAGAATGAGAATCTGACGCCTGAAGAATGGGGCGGTGACACGGTTGTCTGCCAGGTTTCCGGCATTACGGGCGAGGGCGTCGGCAACTTGCTGGACATGATTTTGCTGCAAGCGGATGTTCTCGAGCTTTCGGCCAATCCGGATCGCCGTGCGAACGGGTCTGTCATCGAAGCTTCGATGGCACCTGGATCGGGTCCTGTCGTCAATGTTCTCGTGACAGGCGGAACGCTCAATGTCGGCGACATCATGATTTGCAACGAGTTCTACGGAAAAATCCGTGCATTGACCGACAGCAATGGTCGCCGGTTGAAGTCGGCGGGTCCGTCTTCTGCGGTTTCCGTGATGGGGCTTTCCGGCGTTCCGGAGGCGGGTGCGGAGTTCCGCGTTCTCAAAAACGAGAAGCGGGCGCGCGAAATTGCCGAGAAGGCGGCAATTCAGCGTAAGGAACAGTTGCTTGGTGCCGCCACGCAAGCCCGGTCGGTGGATGACATTTTCCGCCGGATGCACGAAGCGGACAAGTTGACGTTGAACTTGATTTTGCGTGCCGACGTCCAAGGTTCTGTCGAGGCCATTGTCGAAGCCATCCAGCAAATCAAGAGTACGAAGGTTTCCACGAATATCATCCAGAGCGGAACGGGCTCCATTGCCGTGAACGATGTCGAACGAGCCGGAAACGGAAAGGCGTTGATTATCGGCTTCAATGTTTCGCCGGAGAGTGGTGTGAATGCGTTGGCGCGTCACCATGGCGTCCGCATCCAGACTTTCCGCATCATTTACGAGTTGCTGGATTTCGTGAAGCAGGAAATGCTTGCGCTTCTGCCTGCCGAGTATCGCGAGGTTGTTCGCGGCCATGCATTCGTCAAGCAGGTTTTCGACCTTGGCAAAGATGGCGTTGTTGCCGGCTCGATTGTCAACGACGGCTTCATCACGACCAAGGGCCAAATGCGCGTACTGCGTCGCGGCAAGCTTCTACACACTGGCGCAATTGCTACCATTCGCCACTTCAAGGAATCCGTTGAAGAGGTTAAGATGGCGCAGGAGTGCGGCGTGATGCTGGAGTCCTTCAAGACATTCGAAGAAGGGGATGTTTTGGAGTGCTTTGCCTTTGAGGAAATTCCCAAAACGCTTTAACGGCAATTGCGGCATGGTGACGATATGAGACCGGGTTCGAAACCGAAAGTAGACCGCATGAAGCGCGTCAACGAGCAGATTTTGCGAGAGCTTTCCACGGGCCTCTACCGAGTTGGTCAGGGGCAAGGGATTGATTTTGCCAAAATTTCCTTTTTGGAGGTCTATACGTCACCGGATCTACATACGGCACAGGTTGTCGTATCGGTTCTCGGATCGGCCGAGGATGCAGTGCGCACGTTGGCATGGCTGAAGGAGAATCGGATTGCGTTTCAGTCTCATCTTGCGAAGACGGTGGGGCTGAAATATACGCCGATTCTCCATTTCCGCCAGACAAAGGCTATTGAAAAAGGAACACGTGTCCTCTCCATTTTGGATGAATTGGACATTCCGCAAGAATAGATTGGTTCGCGCAGCGAGCCATAACGAGCGATGAGCCAAGCCACAAAGAGATTAGGGTTTCGCGGATTGCAATAGAAGAGTCTCGTCTCATACGTCTCATTTATCCCAGAAATTTCGCTACAAAGCAGGGAAGGGTAGTGAGGCGGGCGATGATGGCCGACCTTTGTGAGACGAATGGGACAATCGGGACGAATGGGAAACCATCGGGTGCGATGATTGACGTCATTACCCGTGGCGGCCGACCATCGTGCCTTGTCGCCCTGCCACACGGCGGAATGCGCGGTGCGGGTTATGCCGCACAGCGCAATGGAATGGGAAATAAATTGTTGAAAATGGAATGAAAATATCCTACAATGGGGAAAAATCGGGTTCTTTCATCGATGGTATTGCCAAGGAAATTGAGAATGGATACAGGATAAGAAGAATGACAATCGGCCGGTTCTTTTTGGATAGGCTTTGGTGAACTTTTTTTGCGAGTCACTTTTCTGCTTGCTTTCCGGAATCGGTTTTCCTATAATTATCGTCACATTTTTATTAAGGAGAACCTATCTATGTCCAGAATTTGCGCTATTTGTGGCAAGAAGCCTCTTACCGGCAATCGTATTGTCCGCCATGGTTTGGCGAAGTACAAAGGTGGTATCGGTTTGCATACCACGGCTGTCACGCCCCGTCTTTTCACCCCGAACCTTCATCGTGTCCGTGCTGTCGTCGATGGAAAGTCTTGCACGATTTATGCTTGCGCCGCCTGCATCAAGGCCGGTCGTGTCGTAAAGCCCTCTCGTGCAAAGGTTGCCAAAACCGCTGAATAAGTAGCGGTTGGGCATCGTGTGGATGCTGTTGGTTCGATTTTGCAAAATCGTTTTTCCGGACGTATTGTTGGCGGAGATTGCTTCCGCAACAGAATTGAGAGATTCTCCAAATGAACGACGAATCGAATTTCAACACAATCCATGATCGGTCTGTTACGAGTGAGTCCCAAGAGCTAGACGCCTCCGAGATTCCGGAGACCGATATTGTTTTCGAGTGCCCGCATTGTGGGAAGTCCCTCTCCATCGATCAACGTGGAGCGGGGCTTCCCATTCGTTGTACGCAGTGTCAGGAGTTAATTTCAGTTCCCGTTCCGGAAGGAATGGAATTGGATGATCTGGATGCTCCTCCGGAGGAACTTTCGGCGCAGTTGTTTCATACGCGCCAGATGCTCGCCAAGGCGAATGCGCGTTTGGAAGTGCTGGAAGCGGAAGTGGTGAAATTACGGGCATTTCGCGATGAAGCAAAGCGGATGATGGCGGATAACGCCGAATCGGCCCGTATTCTGGCAAAGATGTTCCAGAATGGTTTTGCTTCTCTTGATTCGGTTGCGCACAACTTCAAGAAGGTGGAAGAGGTTGTGGAAACGATTGTCGAGTCCACATTATCCGGAATCGATGAATAACGAGCTTTTGCCCTCCGCATGATTGCATCGCGGGAAACGGATTCCACGGAAGAATCGAAAGCGTCTTGGCGAGAGCGTATTCTGCGCTTTTACCGGGCGCTTTTTGGATTTGTGGTCCAAGGAATTCGCAACGGAAGTGATATCCCGTTTGCTTCGCAAGTCATCCTCGTTCTTCTTGCCCTTCTCTTTTTAGGAGTCGTTTTATGGACGGGGCAAACGGGAACGGATTCTTCGCATGCGGATTCGATTGGATTGGAGAGCGAAACTTCGTCCGCCGTGCTCCGTCCGTAGTAGAGGTTGATCGTTTGAGCTGGGTAACGCTTGGCGCGGCGAAATGATGTGCGGCGTCAAGTGGAAAATCTACAGAGAAGAAAACACGGCGTTTTGATTCTGCGATTTAGCGGAAATCAGCCCATGACGGATCGATATCGAGATGAAAGGATGCGGGGGAGAGAATACCGCTTCCCATACCGGCAAGACCGGCGATCATGGCGGCGTTGTCGCCGCAGTGTTTAGGGAGGGCCAAAAGAAGCTGGACGCCACGTTTGGCGCATGATTGCGCAAGAAGCGTCCGAAGACGGCTGTTCAAGGAGACGCCACCGCCGACGGCGAGATACTTTTCGTTGCGGAGAGCTTTTTCGACGCGTCGGACGATAGCTTCGACAACAGCTTCTTGATAATCGGAGACGAGCTGGGCAATTTCCTCATCGTTCTTCGGGGGAGTGGATTGAACGACGCGAAGAAGCGCGGTTTTGAGTCCGCTGAAGCTGAGGCAGAGCTCCGGCCGCAATCCGCCGGTTTCGGTGTTTTCGCCAATCCGGCCCTCGGGGAAAATGCCTTGCCGCGGTTTTTTTGTCTTTGCGATTTTGTCGATAATCGGACCTCCGGGGTAACCGAGGCCGAGTAACTTGGCGGCCTTGTCGAGAGCTTCTCCGGCTGCGTCATCGACGGTACGGCCGATGAGGGTGATTTTTCCGGGTTCCGGCATTCGGTAGAGGCTTGTATGTCCACCGGAGACGGCGAGACCGAGACGCGGATAGGCTGTGCCGGGGTCCGGTGCATCGGGATGGAGAAAGACCGAATGGAGATGCGCCTCCATGTGGTTGATAGCGCGAAGCGGCTTTCCGGTTTTCAGAGCAAGACCCTTTGCGAACGACCAGCCAACGAGTAGGGAAGAGGCAAGTCCCGGACCGCGAGTTGCGGCAATTTCATCGATCTGTTCCCATGAAAGACCGGATTCCTGCACAGCTCGCTCGACGATTTCGGGAAGGAGACGGATATGGCAACGGGAGGCGATTTCCGGGACGACGCCACCGAATGGGCGGTGTTGCGGCTGGGTGTGGACAATGCAGGAAAGGACCTCGCGCCCATCCCGAACGATGGCTGCGGACGTTTCATCGCAAGACGTTTCGATACCAAGAACGATCATAGGGTTACCTCGTTGCAAAAAGAGATTCGGCTATGGATTGGAAGGAGGAGGGGCAGATGTTTTTGCCGATTTGGATTTCAGAAATTGGAAAGCGGCATCGAGTTGCCGGTCTGGGCGCAAATCTGGAATGGTTGACGGGAGTTTGAAAGGGGAGGTGTCGGAGAGATAGGGCTGTGCTGCAAGGACATTTTGGCAGGCCAGTGTTTTTGCGTCATCTTGTTCGACGACATAGTCGGGCGAGATGCCATCGCTGGCAAGGACATCGCGCGGCGTACTCCAATAGCCGACGGTCAAGCGTGCAGTGCACATTTTGCGGGGAAGGGCGAAGTATCCCTGGATTGAGGTTTTTCCGAAGGTTTTTGTTCCAAAGAGCGTGGCACGATTGTTTTCTAAAAGGGCGGCGGCGAGCAGTTCGGCAGCGCTGGCGGTTTTCGAATCAATGAGGATTGCGAGATGGAGTTTGGGATAATCGTCGGGCGATTGAGCAAGAATGCAGCTTTTTCCATCTCGTTTCCGGATCCATGCAATGGGCGTTTTTTGCGGCAAGAACAAGTCTGCCACTTCGATGGCGAAAGAAATATCGCCGCCGCCGTTCCTTCGCAGATCGAGAATGAGAGCGTCAAGTGGTTGTTTTTGGAGCAAGTCGAGTGCGGTTTTGCATTCTGCGGCGGTTTGCAAGGTAAAGGCGGAGAGTTGAAGATATCCAATGGTTGTGCCGGGAAGAATTTGGGCTCCCCTGACGGATGGCAGCCGATAGGGAGCAGGCACAAGCGTGACATTGCGGGGAGGCTTATTTGGCGTCTGAACGACAAGCTCAGCCGATTTCGCCTCATGTCGGCTCAGTTGTTGCACGAAATCTTGGAATGCGGCGCCACCTATTTCCTCGCCGGAGACGCCGTTTGCGCTCTTGATGAGATCGGCGTAGCGGATTCCGGCCCTTCCGGCGGGAGAATCCTCTATAACATACACTACAAAAATACCATCCTTGCGAGCGGTTCCTTGGATACCGAAACCGACGGCCTTTCCGGCGAGAGTACCCGCTTCCTGTTCGGATTCTTGTCGATTCAAGTATGCGCTGTATGGATCGAGATTGCCAAATATTCCTTTGAGCATCCGTTCGGCGAGATCGTCATTTTGGTCTTCGGGAAGAAATGTTTCCGCGATAAACGAGACCGCCGAGAGAAAATCCTGGTCAAGGTTTGCGCCGGCAATCGTCGTTTTTTCGGCCGCAAAGGCGGAATAGGCCGAGAGCGATACCATGGCCAAAAAGCTTTTTGTGAGAAGGGAATGCATCATTGAGAAATCCAAGGGGAAAAAAGCGTTTTGGCGGGTGTTGGACAATGCAGAAATCTCTGGCGATTCCGCAGATTATGGTAAACAGGGAAACGAACGGAGAATGAAGGCGAGAGGGAAATGGCACGGGTGTGCGGGAAATCATTTGTCGCACCATAAATCGGCGAAGCGACCGGATAAACACCAAAGCCGGATGGAAGAAAACGGCAAGTTTCGCACACAGGGAAAAGCCTACCATAAACCATTTCTTTTCGCACGATTTGCCGGTTTTGGATTGATCAAAGTGAGTTGTTTCTCGAGGGGCGTTGATGATAGACTTGCCGAAGATGAAACGCGACTTCTCGACCCTTTTTATTGCGGCAATCGCCCTTTCGGCGGGTGTTGCCTGGTCCTCATCGGCCCGGATGCCGCTTTCGCCATCGGACATGACCGCAGCGCTGGAACAGAAGATCGTTTCCGGA
>JBJEVW010000243.1:0-9655 GCA_051884735.1 Kiritimatiellia bacterium
AAACAACCACTTTCGACGTCGCCGCGCCCTTGCGCGGCTTGATGCCCAGCATGGCTCGCGCCTCGTCGCGGCGCATGATGCGGGCCTCGACCTCATCGACCGCCGCCTCGATCTGCTTGTCGAGTTCGGCCTTCCGCGCCGCGTTCTCCGCGCGCTTTGCCTTGGCTTCGGAACCCGTGAAGGAAACGCCGTCCAGACGCTGGCGCTGGTCGCGCAATTTCGCAAGCGCGCGGACTGCGGACTTTATTTCGCCCTTGAGCGCTTCGGACGGGTCGGACGTCTCCGCAGAAGCGCCATGGACGCCCGCAGAAGCGTCCTGCGTTTTTGACGGCTCGTTGCCCGTCCCGCCGGCGGAACGCACTCCTGTGCCCTCTGCGGGCGTTTCCGCGGTTTTCGGTTGTGTCGTTGTCTCCGTTCCCTTCGGAGCGGCCGCAGGTGCATTTCCCGCCGGCTCTGCGGTCGGCGCAACCGGAGGTTCCTGCTTCGGCGCTTCAGGCGGCTCCTCCGGGAAGAAGTCGAATCGCGGCACCGACGCGGACAAATCAAGCGATTGACCGCCCTCGCCTTTTGCCGCGTCGCGCCATTTTGCCATCATCGTCTTGACGTCCGCCGCCGAATATGACTTGCGGATCTTCAATCTGCGCGCCGCACTATTCACTGCGTTTACAAGCTTGTCCAGTTTCGACGGCTCCTTGTCGAGATTCACCGAGGCGTAATGCGCGAACATTTCACCAAGATTTCGGTTCACGTCGTCCAAAGAATTTGCCCGAACAAAACCGAAGTTCCCTTCGACTATCTGCCGCTTGAAGTCGTTGAACTCCTGTGCGCGGATGTTCTCCGCAAACTGAACCTGCGCGCCGAGCTTGCCGCCGAACTGGGCATTCGGCCCACCGTGACCGACGATCTCGTGTCCAAGTATGCGCGGAATGTCGCTCACCTCGAGAACATTGTCGAGGATCACGGCAGTTGTCCCATCTGGCGTGTAGAATGCGTCTCGGTCCTGGACGGCGGGATTGCGGAATTGCGATGCGTCGTTCGTTCCGAAGAACGTTCCGCTTTTCTCTATCATTCGTTCCGCGGCGTCAGCCGCTTCGGCCATCGTATTGAAGTAAACGACGTTCTTCTTGCCGTATCGCGCCGCGCGCTCGTTCTCGATCACCCTGGCCTTTCGTTCGCGGTCGAGAACTGTATACTGCCCCATGAGGGCAAGTTCCTTTGCTTTTTCAACAGCTTCGCCAATGGTCGCCGCGCCGTCGCTATCCCCCGTTTCGTTATGGACGGAGAAAGTCCCGTCGGCTTCCTCCATGATTGTCACCCCCGTGTCGGGATCATGCGCAAGATTGCTCGTATTCTCCTGTCCCGTCTTGTTGTCGCGCCACTTCATAGGGACGAGTTTCGGCTTTCCGTCAACAGTCTGCGGGAGTTTGAAATCAACTGGTTCGACGCCAAATTCGCTTCGCACCCTCTTTGCGAGAGCTTGCGACGGAGGGACCTCCTTGCCCGTCTCGGCGTCAATCGTCGGCTGCTCGGGAATTGCCGCGCGTTCAGGCCGCGCATTTGCCGCACCACGAAACCTGGCATCCAGCGTTTCGCCGAGGAAGTTCGCCACGTTCTTATCGAAAAGAATGTCCATGGCAAGTTTCGCGTCAGGCGGAAGACCTGCCCTGTCGCAGAGTTCGCCGAACTTCTGCATGGTTTCTTTTGTCGGCTTCCAGTCCGGGGCAGGTGCGCGTCCCTTTGCCGTCCTGCCCGCCAGGTCTGCCTCGAAGTCGGCAGCGGGTTTCTCATGGGTCGTCGCAACGTCAATGCCTTCTTGCATGAACCGCTTGAGGTCCATCATGCCGTCTGGATTGAGCCGAGCCAGCATGAGCCGTCCATCCGGCGTCTTCGCCGCCACGCGGACAAACTTCTCGTAATCCCTCGCGCCCTTGATTCTGGCGTTGAGAATCCGCCCGGCGCCCATGATCGCGCCGATGGAGATGCCGTCAAGCCCGCCTTTTGCCCCCTCGACCGTAATCTCCCCGAGGTCGAGATCTTGTCCAAGCGCAAGTTGACGGAGCGCCGTATTACCTGCCGCCTGCGCTCCCATAATGCCGCCGGCTTCCAGCACGGCAACGCCTTGGTTCAGGAACTCACGTTTGGCGTTGAACCGTCCCATCGCCTTTGAAAGCTCACTGAACGTAAATTTTTCAACTGGCTGGACAGGGACGATTCCCTTGCCGTTCATCCAACGGCGTAATGGAGCATAGTAGAACGCGGCCGTCATGCCTCCGCCAAAAAGCGCGCTTGCCACTGCGAGTCTCTCTGCCTCGCCACCGGACTTGCCGCTTTCCAATGCCGTGCTGCGCGTCAGCTGATAGTCTTCGGCAGCCGATATCGCAATCATCGTCGGGCCAAGATACGCGAACTGCGCGATTCCGGACGCCGCCCCCTCCAGCCAATCCACGACAGCACTTCCCGAATTGCCGATAGGAACTCTCTCGTCCAGCCAGTTGCGAAGCCGCTTTGCGTCCCGTATAGCCGCATTGCCGAGCCAATTTCCCTCGCGTCCGTCGTTCATAATCCTGATCGAATGATCCAAATACATGCCCTCTTTCCCTGCGATCGGAGCTTCCCACTTGAAGTATTTTTCAAGGTTCTCGCGTATGGCTGGACTGCGTTGCGCCATGCGCTTCACCTTTTCGTCGATCACACGCTCCAGCCAGTCGTCGAAATCCTCTCCCTCATTTTTCGCCATCAGGTCGTCGGCTATGAACGAGTGTCTTGCGTCCTCATCAACTCCGCCAGCGAGTGTACCAAAAAGATTAATGACTCCGGACACCATCTTGCCGGCCGTGTTCAGAATGGTTCTCGGAACGCTTTTCCAGCCGACTGTCTGCTGTTCTCCCTTGCGGACGGGACGGTTTCCAGCCACATACGCCAACGCCTCGCGCATCTCCTCCGGCGTCTTGGATTCGGAGCGTATGCGCTTCACCTGCCAATCAACAAGCCCTGCTTCGCTTGCGAGTTCAGCAAGATCGTCCATCTTCGCATTGTTGTCATACTTGCGGGCGACTTTTGGCCGACCAACGCCCATCCCATAAGGCGACATCGAAGGATTGGAATAATCCTCTTGCCAATGGTTCTGCTGCTCCTTCTTCTTCCGATCCTCTTCCGTATCATCATTCGCCAGCCGTTCCATAAGCGTGACCTTCTCAGGGTCCGTACGCTTCTTGTGCTCGTAGGCCATGCCACGATCGCTCTTTATTTCGTCAGAAACCTCGTCCCAATGCTCATGGATCCAGTCGTTCCACTTCGCCTGATTGCTGTTCATATGCGAATCGTGGACTTCCTGCGCAATCTTCCGGGCTGAATCCTCATCATCGGCCATGCCCCAATGCTCGCCCGTTTCAGCATAGTGTCTGACGGCATCATCTTGCGATAGCTCCTTGCCGCCGACAACTGTAGGCACGACGGCAAACTTCCCGTCATCGTGCCTGACGAGCATGGACGAGGTAGTGGAATATCCGTTCACCTTGCCGTCTTCGTCGCGGCGGAGAAGAACCTTGCGGCCCTCGTTGCGCAGATTGCCGCCCCATTCGTTTTTCTCCCCCTCGGGAAGCCGATCTTCGCCACCGTCGCCTTCTTCCCAGCGCAAAGGCTCTACTTCGCCAAAATCGTTATCGACATCAACCGGTTCGATCTCACCCCACTCTTCATTGTCCGTCATCAGAAACCTCCCAATGGTTATTCTGCC
This sequence comes from Kiritimatiellia bacterium, assembly GCA_051884735.1. Classification (GTDB taxonomy): domain Bacteria; phylum Verrucomicrobiota; class Kiritimatiellia; order RFP12; family UBA3636; genus JAEDLN01. Next base: position 3,737 of record JBJEVW010000243.1, read on the forward strand.
GCGCCACTATCGACCGTTTCGATTTCGCCTTGCGTTCCATCGTCGTAGACAGGGATGCGTTTCGATCTGTCCTTGTTGTAGCGATATCCCTTTATCTTTCGCGTACCGCTCTTAGGCTCATCGACAACCTGGGGTTTCCCCTCATCACCGCTGCCATCTTGCGGATTGAATGCGTCGACAAGAATCTTGGTGAGCGAAGTCTTGAATGCGGCAGCCTGCTTGTCGTTGAGTTGTAAGCCACGCTTGATATCGTTCATGTTTTTTGCCACGGATGCCGCGAGACGCGCATTTGCCGAATCGTTTTTCGATCCTGCGCGAGCATTGCGCCCCTGTTCCTCCTGTTGACGCTGGGCAAGGCGTTCGCGCTCCAGCTGCATACGCTCCTCACTCATGCCACTACCGGAAAGACGATCTTTGTACTTCCCAAAATAGCCGTCCATCGTGCGTCCATAAAACTCGTTTGATATAGGGTTGTCCAGCTTTAGCATCGGACGGCCCGAATTCTGATCGATCGCCAGTTTACCATTCCCATCAATCGCGTATTCGATGAAATGTATCTTGTTGTCGGAGAACGACTTGCCCGTCGTCGGGTCGATCTTCCCTATGTAATTATAATTCGTGCCATTGTGCTCATTGAAGTCCGCAACTTGTTTCTGCGTGAGAAAACCACCGCCCAACTCTGTGGCGATTACCGCATTTCCGTAGGCGGATTCCATAAGTTCCTGCTGGTGGGCACGTTCCTCGTCCTCCTTCTGACGAATGGCAAGTATGCGCTCCAGCTCCGCATTGCGAATCTGAAATTCCTGGTCTTCCTTCTCCATCTGTTGAAGTTTAATCGCATCGTCCCAGGACTGCGCGCGCTCAATGTCACTACGCTTGTCGGCGTATTCGCGCTCCTTGAGCGTCTGCGTCTGGTCAAACTGGCGCGCGCCCTCCGCAAGACGGGCGTTATCTGCTCCAATACGCTCGTCAAACTGGCGCGCGCCCTCCTTTCGCGCCTCCGCCTGCTCGGCAAGACGCGCCTCGCTTTCCTTTTCCTGGATGTCCTGTCCACGACGCGCGGTCTCGGACTGAATCTCCTGACCGCGACGCGCGGTAGCCGCGTTCATCGCGGCAATCGCGCGCTGACGTTCATCATCCTTGATGTTCTTCCCGAAAGAGAAGTTCGCAACCTGAAATCCCGCCATTGTCTTGTCTCCTTGATTAAATTAAGCAAATAAGTATCTCGATCCCGCAAGCTGAGCATACTGATCGAACATCCCCGCATAGTAAGACGCCACCGTATTCTGTTGCTCCGCAACCTTAACTGCCGCGTTGAATTCCGTACTGTTGAGGTTGCCTGCAACGCCCGCCGCGTTGATGCGATTCGCCGTTGCGGCATTGATCGCGTTCGCCGCGCCAAGCGCGAGATTGCCGCCGGCGGTAGTGAGCTGCCCGGCAGCCGTAAGGGCATTCGCCTGTGCAGCACGCAGGTTGCCAGCCGACGCGTTCGCATTTGCAGCCGACGACTGGAGTTGCCCCTTGTTGACGAGGATGCCAGCCGCCGAGTTGACGGCATTCGCCCCAGTGCCCTGCGCGTTGACACCCTGCGTGACGATAGACGAGCCTGTCGAGCCAAGCGCGTTAGCGTCCGCCACGGCCCCCCTCATCGCTTCGAAGTAGTCTTTGTTGGCGCTCATTCGCGTCTTGGTCTTCATGGCCGCAAGCGCCGTGGCGAGTGCCTGCCCCGCCTGTTGCATGGTCGCCGCGCTCTGTCCGCTTCCGGCCGATACCCCCTGCCGCGCCTGTGCCCGGGCGTTCGCCGCCATCTGCGTCTCGTAGGCACTGCGCGTGTCGTTCGCCGCCATTGAAACGGCAAGCGACGGATCAAGCGCGGCCAATACGTTCGCATACGTTCCGGCAAGTCCTCCGGCCGACTTGTCGAGCCCCAGGATCGAAAGCCCCGTATTGATGTACTCATTACCTGAGCTGACGAGATTGCCGCCCTCGCCGAACATTGTTTCGCCCATTTCGCGGAGAAGCGGCGCATAGTCCCCAAGCTCAACAGCCGTATTCGTAATATCCGAGGCATTCTTCCGAACGGCATCTACCGAGTTCGTGATGTCATCTGCCGCGGTTTTCGCCTCCTCGGCGTACTGATTGATTTTCCCGTAGTTGGAAGTAGCCTGTTGGAGGTACTCGTCAATTCCCGCATTGCCATTGATTATGCCGTCGAGCGCCGAACGCAGCCCAGAGTTTACGCCTTGGAGATTGCCATAAGCTGTGTTAAGCGTTGTTTGCGCCCCCGTCAGCGCACCTTCCGCCTCGTTGCGATAGGCGTTTGCAGCAACTCCGGCCGTGGCCGCTGAGTTGAGCCGCTGGCTTGTTCCCCAGCCGAACATTCCTACACGGGAATATTCATCAAGACCTCCATAGGACTGTTGTTGTTTGATGGAGGTTCCTGTTGCGCCGGTTGAAACCACATCGTATACTTTAGGGGTTGTTACTGCCATTTCAACCTACCTTTCTACGCTCTGCCTGCGACCATCTGCCGAAGTTGCTGCACTTCCGCCCGCAGATCGCGTACTTTTCTGTCATACGTCTCTTTCAGGAATGTCTGGTTTTCGAGCAGCAGAAGAATCGCTTTCTGCACTTTCGGCTCTTTGATGCCGACTACGGAGATTGCAGCGTTGAACCTCTTTCCGCTCATTTCAGCCCCTCCATGCTTGATGCCACTGCCACATGATTTATTCGTGCCGTCCCCTGCACCTTGAACGCGAAGTATTTTTCAAGCCTCATCGTCGGTATCTGTCTTGGGCTCTGGCTCGTGATCGTTAGCGCGAGCGAGTGTGCTCCAACGTCAAAGCAACCGTTCGGAGAAGTGGCAGTCATAAGGGTTAGCGTTACGGGATAGGTGTCGGAATAGACACGCACATTCCGCAGGGCAAGAAACTGCGAGCCGACAAACACCTTGCTCCGCCACTCGAACGTCTTTGCCGCGTCTCCATCGTTCCACGCCTTTACGGAACAATCGCTTTTCGTGAAGTCTGCGTAGTATTCGGCGCCATTAGCCGTGACGACATCCACCGTCAGCACCGCGCCGTTCGATTCAACAGCCACGAACGCGCCGTTCATCTTCTGAAACCAACCACCGAACGCATATCCGGGTTTCGGCGCCGCCGCAAGGACGACTTTGCGACCAACGTAGCAAGCCGCTTCGGCCACACCGCCTATTGAGTAGTAGGAAAGCATCCCGGTTGCAAAAATCGAAAGTTCCCCCATTGCGCTCGTGTTGCCGTCAACAAAAAGCGCCTGAACGCGGGCATAGCCCTCAGCCTGCACCTTGGTGAAAACGAGCCTGACGAGCATATTGTCGCGCATCACAAACCGCCCGCTGCGCGATTCCGGATTATTCGCATCGTAAGTCCACACCGTGTTCCAGGTATCGCTTCCGCCGTCGGTCATGACCTCTACGCGAACGGGCGTCCACACGAAGGTGATCCCATCCTCGACACTTGTTCCATCGTCGAGGACATGAAAGTCGATGTAGCGGCTATTGCCGATCACCCACTTGTCTGGATCAGTCTGGTCGGGGGATGTGTCGATCGAAAGGCCAAACGCCAGCGAACCGGACGGAAGTTCCGTGAAAATCACATCATCGCCGCTCTTGATCCCGTATGACACCGTTATGGTTCCGGCAGTCCGCATTACATATCGGGCCGTGTACTTCGAAGAAAGATCGCTCCGGTTTATGTCAATCGACAGATTGGACGAAACAAACGTCGTGTCGTTCAAATACCACCCGCTGAATCCATAGGTTTCGTCCGAATCGTCGGCAGTAAGCGTATATGTGGTTGACTTGTAGATATTGAATGACTGCGCTGCGAGCGTCGTCACCTCTTCGCCGACGCTCGCGGAAGCGGGACACGTCAGCGTAACCTTTCCGACGGCGACATCCGGATCGGTTCCATTCGCAACGCATAGGGCAAGCGTCACCTTGTCCTTCTCGGAAATTGCGAAGTTCACGCACGCGTCGTTGGACGGCATCGAGAAGGAAATCTGCGATTCCATGAGCGTAGGGTCGTCTATGCCGCTGGACGTGATCGCGCCGATCTGCCCACCGAAAGCTGCAACAGCACGCGCGATGACGGGCCGGTTTTCTCGCACCTGCGCGTTCCACGTAGAACCGGCAATCGATTCCTCCGCGCCGCCGTCCACTTGAACATAGACGGTTGCGAAATCCGTATTTCCGCTTTTCGTGACCGTAAGCGTATTAGAAGTCGAAACGAGATGCGGCACAAATGTAAGTTCACTGTTTCCACCAAGTATGGAAGCATAGACGGTATAGTAGTATTGCCCCGCTCCTCCGGCTTCCGCCTGATACTGTGCACCTCCGGCCTCGAAGTAGTCCACGCGATACTGTCCAACGTAGGCTTCCTTTATCTGGCAATAGACGTTCACGGCCGTTTCGGCGTCGAACCGCAGCACGGTCGCGGTCGGCGTCGTGTCGCAGATCGTAGGATCGTTCGTCGATGTCTTGATGACACACTCGACCAGAGCAAAGTAGAACGAAATTGTCGCGTTAGCCCCGCTCGTCATCGAATAGGCATATTCGCCGCCAGCAGCGTAATTTACCAGATTGCTGGACTTCGACACCTGCGAAACGCCGTAGTGGGAAGTCGGAGTGACGGACACCTTGATATAATCCGCACCATCGGCACGCAGATACCCGGTGTTGGCGAGTTGCGCCCCTGATTGCTTGTTGTATCTGCCGGAAATAATCGCAGATCCATTTGAACCCGCCGATACTGAGACTGGCCATGCGTTTTGCGTAAGCGTACAGGTAATGGAAACGTTCCCGGATAATGTGTTAGCCGTGTATGTGTTTCCGCTGATGGCTGTCCCATTCACGTACCAGGCGGCTACCGTCGGAGCCTCGTAGTCCGCACGGGAAGATGCGAAGTAAAATGTGTAGGTCGCACCCTGTACGAGCGTCTTGCTCGTCGTTCCTACGGAGTCGATATATACCGTTCCCCAGTTGGCATGATCAGCAATGGAGATTGAGATTGTATACGTCGATGCCGTGATATTGAACGACGCAGCCTTCGTGAGCGCGGCAATCGTTCCGCTGATGGACGAAGAGTTGCTTCCGTAGATCGAGTTTACTCCGCTCGTCTGCGATATGAAGCCATTGCCCGTGCCGAACACATAGCCCGATGAGCAGGATGCGGACGCAGAAACGTTCGAACCGTTCTCAACGTAGAGCGTCCCAGATCCGGAAAGCGATATGGGCGAGATGTCGGTCGTTACATAACTTCCGGTAGAATGGTGTCGCGAATAAGAAACAGTAGACGACGCCACTCCAGTTCCCTTGCTAATTGTCAGAGCGAACTTTGCGCCGTAATCACAAACGAAAGTTGTATCGCCGGAAATAGAAGTAGTCAATGTAGCCGTAGATGTTGCAAACGTAATGCTGCTGTCGGCAACCGCACTCCCCGCCTTTGTCATGCCATTGAAGAAATATGCCTGATGCCACTTTGTCTTGCTTTCCGTCGTAGTACCGGCTATGGCGGTAGCGACGATTTTTACGCTGATAGAGGAAGATTCGGATATAATACTCGTCGTGTAGGTGCCCTTGCCGGATGATGTTTTATTGGATACGGATCCGGCAAGAAGCGTTCCGCTATAGTCGTAAATGGCGATGTTTCCGACCTGGGAGGAATTTACCGGATTTGTCGAGGCGGTCACAGCAAAGACATAATACTCGACAATAGTGTAGGCCGTCGTTCCGTCTTGCGAATAGACCGTGTCACCGACGCTCGCGGTTTTGGTCAAAGAATACCCAATGCTCACACCGTTGGTTGTCGTAGAGGACGTCACTTTTTTGAATGTATGCGTTCCAGCCGTGACAATCCCCCCGTCCCCCGAATAGTCATTGTA
>JBJEVW010000244.1:0-9646 GCA_051884735.1 Kiritimatiellia bacterium
TTCGTCCCGCCTTTTCCCGCCTTTTCCCATGTCTCAACTATCTTGTCCAATTTCACTCAACTATCTTGTCCAATTTCACTTTTCCCATGTCTCAACTATCTTGTCCAATTTCAGTCATCATGGCACAGAATTAGTCGCATTTACTTTGGGAAGTCACCCTAATTTCTGCAACCAATATTTTTCGCTTGCAGTTCGGTGTCAAAAAGTGTTTAATAGTGTCACAAGAGGGCGCGAAATGTCAGAGGTTTCCACAAAAATTGAAGCGACGGCCGAAAATGGTTCGTCTGTCCAGCCGATTCTCGGCCGGGCAGATCACCGTTTGGATCCCAAACGTCGCTTTACGATTCCATCAGATTGGGTGGATCGCATGGGAAAACCAGCTCAGGTCTATGTCATGCCCTCGCTTTCGCGTACCGGCTGCCTGGACGTATTCAGTCCCTCCGAATTCGACCAGCGTATGGAACCTTTTCGAACTTCCGCCTTGACCAATACGGCAAAAGCACAATTCTTGAGCCGCTTGGGCGAAATGATTCACTGCTGCACGTTGGATACGCAAAATCGTATCCGGGTGAAAGACTCTTTGCTTGCCTACGCCGGCATTGATTCCGACACCGTTCTCATCGGTGTTGGCTACCACTTTGAAGTCTGGTCTCTCGCTCGGCGTCCAAAGGTGGACGGCAACGAGAATGCCCTCCTCGAAGAACTTTCCGCTTCGGCCCGGGAACTCGGTTTCTGATCCCTCCCTTACCATTCTTATTCGCCTGCCTACCCCTCTTTTCCTATCATGCACATTCCCGTTCTTCTCCATGAAACACTTGACGCGCTCCAACCGCGCTCTGGTGGTTGCTATTTGGACGGGACAATCGGCGGAGGCGGTCATGCAGAGGAGATTCTCAAGGCCTCCTCTCCAAATGGTCGGTTGCTCGGGTTGGATCGCGATCCCGATGCGATTGCGCGTTGCTCGCAACGCCTTGCTCCCTACGGCGATCGAGCCGTGCTCGTCCATTCTGATTTCGCTTCCCTCGCTCAAGTCGCCAATCAAGCCGGATTCAGCACATTTGACGGCATTCTGTTCGATCTTGGGGTCTCCTCTTTCCAATTGGACGAACCTGACCGGGGGTTCTCTTTTCTGCATGAGGGTCCGTTGGATATGCGAATGGATTGCACCAAAGGCAAAACCGCCGCTGATTGGATTGCCGGATTCGGAGACGACTGGCATGGTCTCGCACAGTTGCTGAGCGACTTTGGCGAAGAACCGCAAGCCGGCCGAATCGCCAGAGCCATTCTCGAGGAACAAAACCGCGCCCCAATCACAACAACAAAACGCCTCGCCGACATCATCGAAAAGGCGGTCGGCGGGCGCCGTGGATCCCCGCGTCATCCCGCCACCTGCTCTTTTCAAGCGCTTCGCATCGCCGTCAATGCGGAATTCGATCAAATCAAAACCGCTCTGGAGGCAGCCCTCGAACGCCTCGCTCCCAATGGCGTGCTCGCCGTCATTTCTTTTCACTCCATGGAAGATCGCATCGTAAAGAACATCTTCCGCAATCACGAGGGAAGAATGGTCTCCCTTCCGCAAGGTGGCGTCCGCTACGAGGGCCAGTCCCCGCGCATCGTCCGCCTCAATCGCCACACCATACCTCCCTCTAAAACCGAATGCGCCGAAAACCCACGCGCCCGTTCCGCAAAACTTAGGGCCGTTCGACGGATTGAAGACTAGTCCATTTCCTCAATTTTCCACTTTCCCTTTTCTTTAGCCGCTATGAAACGACACGCCACATCCCATAGAAGACGGAAAACAAACCGGAATCGGATTTATAGCCAGACACAGCATACCTGGGCCATTACGGCTCCGTTTGCCCTCTTTCTGATTTTCGCCTCCCTCGTCGGTATTGTGTATGCAATCTTGCAGCACAACTGTGAATCCATCTCGGAGGAAATTGCCTTTGAGGAATCGCGCCAAATGCAACTCGACACCGATCTGCGCAGCGAAAAAACCAAGTGGGATGCACTCATTGCCCCCTCTTCTCTTGAATCGGCCCTCCGGGCAAATGGCATCCGCATGACGCGTATCCGCCAAAACCAGCGGATTCCCCGCAAGACATACTACGCGCAACTCCAAAAATGGGAGTCCAAGGGATATCCAACCGGCTCCGATGCCAATAGCTACGCATCCACGCGCTAAGCTCCGCCAGACTCCGCACCAACCACACCGGCATACGCCACTTCCTGAATAACCATTTGCCATGCCGCTGCCCTCGGATTCGCCTCCGAATCGCCCTCCCACCCCCCGTTTGCCTCTCTGGAACTTCCTGCGCAATCTGGTACAGGTGTTTTATTCTTTTCTGCCGGCCAATTCTTTTAGGCTCCGTTTTTGTATCGCCTTTTTCTTCCTGTTCGCAATCTTTGGATTCGTCTATTGCCAGCTCTACAAGGCGCACCTCCACCCCAATCAGGCAATGGTGACAACCCCACGGGAATACAAGCGCGAACTGCCTGCCGTTCGTGGCACCATCTACGATCGAAACGGATACGCCCTCGCCCTCTCCCGCCCGCATTGGACCATTTGCATCGACCCGGGCATCATTCCGGACGATCTTCGCGAAGAGGTCTACCAGACTCTTCTTCCCTACAATATCTGCACGCCGGATCGCCTCCAAACCGCCCTTGCCGCAACCAATTCGCACTATCGAAAACTGGGTACCGTCGATGACCATGACATCGTCCGGAATATCGCCACGAACTCCATCCTCCGCCGTTGCATGATCGCCGAATCCGGCTCCCGGCGCGTCTATCCGCTTGGACACGAGGCCTCTCATCTGATCGGATACATCAACTCCAACGAGGAAGCTCTTGACGGTCTTGAAAAATCGCTCGATCGCGTCCTTTCTGGCAAACCCGGCTACATCCTCGGCGAGGCCAACTCCCGCCGCGTCGAAATTCGCTCCCGACGCAAAGAGAAAGTGCCGCCCGTCAATGGCAACAATGTCATCCTCAGTATCGACCAAAACCTCCAACACGCCGTCAATCAGGCTCTGGATGAAGCGATGGAAACATTCGGTCCTCGTTCCTGCTGGAGCATCGTGCAAGATACGAAAACCGGTGAAATCCTCGCCATGGCATCACGCCCCGATTTCAATCCCGCCGAATACGGTACGTCCAACCCAACCTCCCGTTGGAATAGCGCCATCTTCAAACAATACGAGCCCGGCTCGGTCATGAAAGCCTTCGCAGCGGCCGCCGCCCTGAACGAGGATCTCGTCCAGACGAACTCCATCTTGGATGTAAGCCCAGGACTCTACTGCGGCCGCCCCCTCTCGGATCACGTTCCTTCCAATCACATCACGGTCGCCTGCATGCTCGAGAAATCCTCGAACCGGGGTGCTTCGCGACTCGGCATGGCCCTCGGCAAACAACGTCAAGTACAATACTTGCGCGATTTCGGTTTCGGCGAACGAACCGGACTCCCTTTCCATGCCGGCGTCGAAGCACGGGGCAATCTCGGCTATACCCCAAAAAGACCTTGGAGCGACTTGCAGAATATTCGCGTCTCCATCGGTCAGGGCGTCAGCGTCTCCGGCATCCAACTCGTGACCGCCTATAGCGCCCTTGGAAACGGCGGCAAACTCCTAAAACCTATCCTCGTCAAAAAAGTCGTCTCGGACGCCGGTGAGGTTCTTTGGGAAATGAAACCGGAGGTGGTTCGCCACCCCGTGCGCGAAGAGGTCGCTAAACAGGTTCTGAAAATGATGGAAGGCGTTTGCACAAGCTCCGGAACAGGACGCCGCGCCCGCGTTCCCGGCTACACCGTTTCCGGAAAAACAGGCACCGCCCAAATCGCAATCCGCGGCGGGTATTCCAAAACCGATTATTGCGGGTCTTTTGTCGGTTTCATTCCGGCCGAAAATCCGCGCCTCACAATCCTCGTCACCTTGGAAGCCCCGCCAAAACGATACCATGGCGGAACCGTTGCCGCCCCCATCTTCTCCAAAATCGCAGAATACGCCGTCAATTACCTCGGCATTCCTCCCAGCGGACACTTCGACGACGAACTGACCGAGGAGGAACTCCTTGCCGACGAATGGGACTAATTCGCCTTCTGTCCTATGATGCGCCAATTCCAAACCATCGAACTGCGGGCAATCGCAAAGAAAATCCAAGTCGGCTGGCTCCCCAAAAAGCCTTCTCCCGGAATGGGTCCGCATCTGATGATTCACTCGGATCTTCAGCTCTCTGTCGTCTATCCCGAAAACCGGGAACTTACCCCGAAAGAGCTGCAAACTCTTTTCGCCCCCTTGCTGTCTGAACTCGCCCGGAAACATCTCGCCCCGCGCCTCCTGCAATTGGCCGATGAGCACGGCTTTTCGCGCCCTTCCCTCGTCCGTATCGGTGCACCCCGCACGCGCTGGGCTTCCCGCTCCTCCTCCGGTGCCATCTCCCTCAATTATCTCTTGCTCTTTCTCCCGGAAGCCCTCGCCACACATATTCTCATCCATGAACTCTGCCACACCATGGAAATGAATCACGGGCCTCGATTCTATTCCCTCCTTCGCGCCAACGATCCCCATGCTATGGCGCACGACTCTGCCGTCAAATCCGCCATCCGCGACTACATTCCTTTTTGGCTGAAAGATTGAGTGCTCCTCAAACCGTCATATCCAGCCCCGAAAATTGAGGGTGGTCCGAGGAAGTCTCATCCCGCTGATTTCCACGCCTCTTTTTCTTTCGGTTCATTTCGTCTATAGTTTACGGGCGGAAGGCATCCATGGATTTTCCTCGCGTCCTCCCCCCCCCTTTTTCTTGTTTTCCACAGGAATCGCGTCGCCGATTCTCCCCAACAATCTATTTGTCAATCATGAACGCCCTTTTCCTTTTGGCCGATGGTTGCGAAGAAACGGAAGCCATTACCATCATCGATCTGCTCCGCCGGGCCAACGTCCACGTAACAACTTGCTCCGTCACAGACAATCGCCTCATCCACGGCGCACATGGTATCGATTTCCAGGCCGATTCCACTCTCGCTTCCGAAGGCTCGCCCAATTCTCTCGCCGCCCGTTTCAATCTCATCGCCTGCCCTGGCGGCATGGGTTGTATGCAGACCCTCGCCGCAAATAGCCTCGTTCTCGAGACCTTTCGCGCTTTCGACAAGGCAAATCGCCTATGCGGCGCCATCTGCGCCTCCCCCGCCGTTCTCGACACGGCCGGCCTGCTCGAGGGAAAACGATATGTCTGCTATCCCGGCATCCATCGGCAAATCAAAAGCGGAATCTATGTCCCCGATACTCCGGCTTTGCGCGACGGCAACCTCATAACCGGCTCCGGACCCGCTACCGCAATGACATTCGCACTTCTTCTGATTGAAGCACTCGCCGGACAATCCGTGCGCGACCACGTGGCGGAGGCCTTGCTCGCTCCCGTTTCCAAATGAACTACAACTCGCTTGTCAACAATATCTCCGCCCAGCTCAATACGCTTGACCCCGCAAGCGTAAAAAACGTCTTGAGCTCCCTCGCCCGCCAACGCGAAATGCTGGGCAAAATCATTCAGTGCATCCAAGAGGGAATCATCGCCGTATCGTCCGATGGAAAAGTTCTCTTCGCAAACAATACCGCAGAGGAAATGCTGGATTTTGAACTCTCCCGGTTCAAAAACCACAATATCGAACTGATCCTCCCCGGAATCGATTGCGCCAATATCGCCCGAAACGACAACCCCTCTTGGGAAAAGAAATCAACCGCAGAAATCGAAATTTTCCGGCCTAAACACCGGATCCTGCAAATCTCCGCATTCCCGCTCGAAAAGGGAACGTTCGATGATAGCATGGACGGCTTTGTCGCCATTCTGCGCGACGTGACCCGCGAAAAGGTCGACGAAGAGGAATACGTCAACAGCGAACACATGCAGCGCGTAAGAACCCTCGCTGGTTCTCTGGCACACGAGATCGGCAACCCCCTCAACGCCATCAGCCTCAACCTCCAGCTCCTCACCCGCGAGCTGAATGCTCTCCCCGATGAGGAAACCCGTACCGATCTGAGCGAACTCGTCCAAGTCGCATCCGATGAAGTGAAACGCCTCGATACCTATATCCGGGATTTTCTCCGCGCCCTCCGCCCGGGTGCTCTCAAATTCGAGCCTTGCAATGTGCTGGAAGTGCTCGCAAAATCTTTGCGGGATATGAAACCGGAAATCGAGGAACACCGGATTTGCGTCTCCATCGACCATCCGGAAAAACTCCCCGTCATCCAGGCCGACAACCAACACCTGCAACACGTTTTTTTCAATCTGATCAAAAATGCCATCCAAGCCATGAAGGATCAAGGAAAACTCAATATCCGCCTCTACGCGGATGATCGGGACGTTTCCATTTCCTTCCGCGACAATGGAGAGGGCATTTCCAAGGATTTCTTTGAAAAAAACCTCTTCAAGCCGCTCAAGACGACAAAGGCGAACGGGAACGGATACGGTCTCTCCATTATCCAACGCACCGTGCAGGAACACGGCGGACGCATCGACGTCTCGTCAAAACCCGGCGAAGGGACTTGCTTTACGCTCGTCCTCCCGATCGCAAACCGGAAGGTACGCCTCTTGAATTGAACCCTCTCGAAATCGTCCTGACGCGTACCGCAATCTTACGAGGGTTTGCGGATTTTTCCCCGCATCACCAAACGGTGGATCAGCCCGTACAGCACGACGCAGGCAACGAGCCCGACCGCAATGACGCCGTAGTTCTCGGAAACGAGCGCTTTCCCGTTCTGGATGAGCTCAAGATAAGACATCTTCTCGCCATTCTTGAGCGAAAGCCGCCCGAAAAACGCGCCGACGCCAAATAGGATGCAATTCCATACCGTGGCGCCAAGCCCCGTGAAAAACGCAAAACGCCCAATCGGCATCCGCGTAATGCCCGCAGGAATGGAAATAATCTGCCGAATCACAGGCACGAGCCGGCAGACAAACGTTGTGATGTCGCCATATTCGGCAAACAACTCGTCTGCCCGGTCCAACGCTTCTTTTTTCAGGAAAAAGTACTTCCCATACCGGCTCAGAATCGGACGTCCCAGCTTGAGCCCCAAATAATAGTTGACAAACGCCCCCAACAAACAGCCGCCCAACGCCACCAGAAGCGCGATCGCGCCATCCGCAACGGGAGAATGGTAGGTGAGCTCTCCGCGAATGGCCAAAAATCCGGCGGGAATCATCACGACCTCGCTAGGGAATGGCAAGAACGAACTCTCAATGGCCATGAAAATAAAGATCAAGACAAATCCCCAAACCGGTGCATGGGCGGCAATGAGTTCTAACTGGGAAGCAAGAATTTCGAGCATGGCAATCTGAAAAACAATCGTTTGTATGACACTACCATCCTAGCAAACACAATAGAATTCTTCCACCCATTCCCTCGCGCCTCCTTCGGATCTTGCCGGGCGCAGGCCGCTGCGCCCAACTGGCCGCCGGGCCTCCCGGCTCCGTGGCGGCTCGCCACCGGTCTCCCGGCCTCATTGACACATACCCCCAGGGAGTATAGAATCCGGGCATGAACAACTCCAAAGATAAGCGAGTCCACGCTTGCCCCCACTCCTGCAATTGCGCGCATCGCGAAAAGATGCGCTCCGATAAAGAACGCCGGGATTTGGACGCCCGCCTCTCCCGAATCGAAGGACAGATTCGCGGCATCCGGAAAATGGTCGAAAACAACGCCTACTGCAACGATATCCTGCTCGTCTCCGCCGCAGCGACAGCCGCCCTCCATGCGTTCAACAAGCAACTTCTCGCCTGCCACATCCGAACGTGCGTCGTGCAGTCTCTTAAAAACAACGAGACCGAAATCGTTGACGAGCTGGTCGAGACCATTCGAAAACTCATGAGCTGATTCTTTTCCGCTCCCTTCCCCATCCTTCCACACGCCAAACAACACAACCAAGATGCAAACGACACTTGAAATCGACGGCATGATGTGTCCTCGTTGCGAAGCCCATGTCAAAAAGAGCCTTCTTGCCCTCGATGGCGTCCAATCCGTAACAGTTAGCCACGTCTCCGGAACAGCCACGATCGAAAGCGCAAAACCGATTTCCCAAAAACTTCTCCGCAATACCATTGCAGAACTCGGCTACAAGTGCCGAGACATTCACTAACCGGTCGATTGGCGCCATTCACTCCGCCCGCATCTTTTCGACAAGAATATGCCAGATGGTTTTCCCATCCGTCATGCATGGTCATGCGGAGTAAAGGCATGCTGTTGGTAAATGACACGTATGAATCGGTAAACGGGCTCCGGCAGCCAAGGAAGAATCGACTGGAAACACGATGGCGGAGGGATACAAGAGAAACCGGGAAATACCTCGCGGGCCAAAGCCCGATAGGCATATCGGACGCGACTGTAGCAGAGACTCGACCACGGCTTTCCCGCTCCCGTAAAGTGATAGATTCCTTTTTCCAAAGCCTCGCTCTTCCAAGGGAGAAAATCATGCCAGCGACTCGCAAGCGAATGGCGCGAAAGCACAAGATTCCATCTATCCTCGAGTTTCGTCCACTTGCCGGTCAAAAGAATGTTGAGCGCGTCTTGATCGAGAAATCCGCAACGGATCGGTTCGTTCGTCAATTCCGCAATCGCCCGTTCACCGATTCTATGGGCTTTCCATTTGTTCAAATCGATCAACAAAACGCCGGAATTGAAGTACGGTCCCGGAAGCCTCACTTTCCGAAGATACGGCTCTCCCCCGCAACCGGAACGGATAAGCCCGTCTTCCGCCGCCGCCAAAATCGTTTCTCCCAATTCGGTTCGCCAAATCGGCAAAAGAGAGTCCGTGACAAACAAATCGCAGTCCAGATAGAGAACCTTCTCCAGCCCCGGCAAAAAGGTATCGAGGAGCAACCGCAGTGCCGCAGCCTTGGAAAGAGTCGGAGTAGACGGCAAACGCCCATACTCTTCGGGGGAAACCGAGACAAAAGAAAAACGGCAATCCGGAAATTCCGGATGGTTTTTCCGCCAGTGCTCGAAAATCCGGAATGCCTCGCGAAAGGCTTTCTCCGCCGGATCCGGAAAGACAAAATGGAAATGATGCGGAACAACCGCTTCTCGAATGCAAGAGGCCACCGCAATCAAAACATATTGCACAACCTTCTCGTCAAAGCAAAAGGCAATGTGCAACATCTCTTCCTCTTTCACATCCTTCGCCTCGTCTCTTCGCTCCGTCATTCGTCGCATTTACGGCTTTCTAAATCCGCACCTTGCTGATGAACCAAAAGAAACGCATCTTGGCGAGAAAATAAATGAGAAAAGAAGGGACATGCATCTCTTTCCACAAATAGAGCGGAAAATTTTTCCTTATCGATGGTCCGCCATTTTTTCGATTTCTTTTTGAAAAATCGGCTAAAGGACACCGCAATCTGCATTTCTTTGAATCATCAATCAGCTCTTTGATCAACGTAAGTTGACGGGTAGCCCGGAAAACATTCCCAAGAACAATACTGGCAAATGGCAAAAAATCCATATTCAAACAATCAAACAGCAAATACCGCTTGTTGCCGGATATTGTTTCCGGCAAAGTCATATAGGTATCCATCATGACTCTTGCATTTATATAGAAATGCATATACGACTTTTTTTGGGACTTTTCACTCACGGTTTGTCCCTCTCTTCCCAAATAGT
>JBJEVW010000245.1:0-2338 GCA_051884735.1 Kiritimatiellia bacterium
TTTCCAAACGGCGAGCCGCCACGGAGAACGCAAAGAGTGGTGCTTTGCGCCTAGGAATTGGGCACTCGGGAGGGACGGGCTTCCGCTCGTCCGCGAAACCCACGCGCGCATCGCATGCGGAGCCACCCCTAAAACCATCGCGCGGCTTTGCGTGTTTATTGGCTCTGCGTTCTCTGGCTTTCCCTCGCCGGTGTAGTCCTGTCCATCCTGTAAATCCTGTCTACCCCATCCCCGCTCACTCGCTATCGGCCGCCGGGCCTCTCGGCCCCGTAGCGGCTCTTCAGCTCACAGAGAATCTGGGGATATAATTGCGCCGACATGCCTCCATCGACAATCAACTCGGCGCCTGTCACGTTTTTCGATTCCTCCGAACCGAAATACCACGCAGCATTGGCGATATCTTCAAAATCCGAAATATCGCCAATCGGCGTGAGCTCGCCATTGACAATCTGCTTGGACCCCATCTCAACCCAACGCGCCGTCTTGATCGTCCCCGGAACAACCACATTCGATCGTATTCCGTAGGGTCCTAAATCGATTGCAAACGCCTTCGACATCGCATTGATGCCGCCCTTTGACGCAATGTAGGCGGTACGATTCGGAAGCGCACGATACGATGTGTTGGAACCGATGAAAACAATCGCCCCTTTGTGGTGCTCCTTCATGCGCAATGCCGCCTGCCGCACGATCATGAAGTTCCAAACGAGATTCGTCTCGAAAACACGCTGAAATTCTTCAACCGGAACCGTAAAAAAGTCCATTCCCTTCACCGGATCCGTTCCAAAGCCCATATCGGCAGAATTGAGCACTACCGTCTCGACAAACCGATCCAGTCCGTCAATGTCGGCAAAAACACGGATAACCCTGCTCTCGTCCCGGATGTCCAGCGCATACCCCTTGGCGAAAACGCCATACTTCTTTGCCACATCTTCCGCGGCTTTTTCCGCACGTTTTCCGTCCCGGGAGGTTAAAAATACGTCATACCCCTCCTTGGCAAATCGCTCCGCGCAGGCAAGCCCGCTACCCACCGTACCCCCAGTCACGAATACTGCTTTCTTCATGGTTTTCTCCTGTCTCCTTAAAAATAAAAAGCGGTTTTGGCAGGACGGATGTCGGTCAAGGCTCCCGTGTAATGCCGCAATGTGTGCGGCTGATACGGGTGCTTGAGACATTCCTCCTCGTTGATTTCGATTCCAAGCCCCGGTTTGTCGGGTATCTCCAGGAAACCATCCTTGTAGACGAGGCTTTCGTTGGTGATGTCTTTCCGCCATTCAACATCACTGTACATAATTTCCAGAATGCTGAAATTCGGACAGCAGGCGGCCAACTGCAAGGTTGCGGCATTCGCAACCGGACCCGATGGATTGTGCGGCGCAAAAGGAATGTAGTAGGAATCGGCAACGGCAGCAATCTTTTTGAGTTCCAGAATTCCGCCCGCATGCGAAATATCCGGCTGAATGTAATCTGCCGCCCGCATTTCAAAGAGTTCCTTGAACGCTTTCAGGGTGTAGAGCCGCTCGCCGGCCGAAATCGCAACAGGCGATTTGTCCCGGACCGCCTTGAGCGCCTCCAGGTTGTCGGGCGGTGTCGGCTCTTCAAAGAAGAGGGGCTTGAAGGGCTCCAGTTCCCGCGCGATTTTGATACCGGTCGGCACATTGAATCTCCCGTGCCCTTCGATCAGCAAATCAACCCCGCTGCCGACCGCATCCCGTACGGCCGCAATGCACGCAAGCGCAGTATCCAAGTCTTTGTTCGTGATCTCCAGATAGGATTTTCCGAAGGGATCCCATTTCATGGCGGTAACACCACGCCGGACGGCAATTTTGGCTTTTTCGCCAAACTCCTGCGGCGTTTTCGCCCCCGCAAACCAGCCGTTGACATAGATGCGGACTTTGTCATTCGCCCGCCCGCCCAACAGTTGATAGACCGGCACGCCCAAATGCTTGCCCAAAATGTCCCATAGAGCCATTTCGACCGCCGAAAGCGCACTCGTCAATACCGCGCCGCCTCGCCAATAGGCGTCCCGGTAAATGACATGGAAATGCTTTTCGATCTCGAGCGGATTTTTGCCGACAAGATATTCTTTGATGTGCTCCACCGCTCCTATCAGCGCTTTTTCCTTGTATTCGAGCGTCGCCTCGCCTACGCCGTCAATTCCTTCGTCGGTATAGACTTTGACAAAGACCCAATTCGTTCTGAAGCATTCGACCGTAAAGGTTTTTACATCAATGACTTTCATGAAACATCACCTCCTTAGTTGGAAAACACCGTCTGATCGAAAACAATATTCTCGACATGTTCAAACAGAGGGGCGCCATGCTTGCGGCTCCACGCCGAT
>JBJEVW010000246.1:0-2321 GCA_051884735.1 Kiritimatiellia bacterium
TCCCATAGCGTGACGGTCGCTTGGAAATTCGAAAAGGCAAACGAAATGGTCTTTCCAAAATAGCCGTCGGACGGATTTCCGATGAGAGCGGCACGAGCCGGGGCACTGGTACGGATGATCATAGCGGATGGACAGAAGAAGGGTGAAAGCGGAAAGGAAGCCTTTTCGGGATCTTCCGGCGATGCTGCAAACGGCAACAAGCCGGCAGACATCGCCGGAAAGTTCAAGGATTCGAACTAGGCGATGAGCCCGGCAATCGCCGAGCCGATCATTGGGGCGTCTTCCACGCAAATCGTGTCGAAGGAAATGCCGCGGGCACCCAAAACCTTGCGAAGGCCCTCCTCGACGCGGGAACGGAACATCGCCGAAACGGTTTTGTAGTAGGTCGAACCGTCAATCGTGATGCAAACCGGATGCATCGGATCGTGCCCTTGCCCGCAACGGATGACCGCCATGGAAATGTTGGCAACCGTCAACTCCGCCGCACGGATGAAGAGCGCCTCGCTCAGCTCGCGCATGAGACGGCGATCGTCTTCCGTCATCTTAAGTTTGGCAAATGGTCCGTCGATATACGGATTATAGGTGAAACGGTCGAAATCGATTGTGGTCAATTCATTCCAGGCGAGAATGCCGTCTGCGCATTCTTTCGAGAAAAGCCCGTCTTGCGCGGCGCGGCGCAGCATCATCAGACCCGTGGTTCCGATATAGGCGCCGGAAATCATCTTCTCGTAAATGCCTTCATCCGGATCGCGGAGCGCGCGGGACACATCGAAATCAAACTCCGAACGCGGAAAACCATCGAAGCATCCGGACTCGACGTTGATGATCATCGAACCGCCCTTGTCCAACCCGGAGACTTTCTTGATGCGGTCGTTATGCTCAATGTACGCAATGTTCGTGCCGGTTCCCAAAATAAAGCCGACATAGCCCGAATACTGACGCGACATGCCGGCGGACATGCCGGCGAGCAGCGTCGCCGTCGTATCGTTCAACACGCGGAGCGCAAGGCGCCGGCCCGTGCGCTTCTCCAGTGCGGCGGCAATACCGGAGCCGACATGGGTGCCGACGACTTCGGGGGCATTGACCTGCTTGGACCAGCGGAGCAGCTTGCCGTCCAAATCCGGAAAGATTTCGGTCGGATACGAAAAACAGAAACCGACGGCATCAGCTCGGTCGCAAACCGGCTCAAGGAAGCCGGCAAAGGTGTCGAAAAACTGCTCCGCGGTAAGTGCTTCGCCTGTTGTTCCAGGCATGGCATATTTTCGGAAGTTCTCAATATGGGGCTTGCCACACTGATCGAACCAGACGACCGCCACGCGAAGGTTCGTTCCGCCTGCATCCAGGACGATAATCCGCTTCTCGGCCGGAACCTTGCGCGACGTATCGATGAAAGCCGGCAACATCGCAAGCGAACAAGGGGAAGGATTGGCGGAAAGCCCTTCGTCCATCTGTCGATCGAAGGCTTTGAGGAGCTCTTCCATCCGGACGTGGGTCGAAAAATGATACTTGTCAAAGAATTCCTGTGTGGACATGACGGGATTGCGAATGTATTGGTAGAGATGAAAACCAGATACTGGTTGTGGAGTGAAGAAATCGTATGCTCTGGGTTGATGCAGGTCAATCGTCGCTGTCTTCCGTTACACGGAGTACTTCCTCGACTGTGGTGAAACCGTCGAAAACGCGGCGGAAACCATCCTCGCGCAAAGTCGACATGCCTTCGGAAATGGCTTTTTCGCGGATTTCAGACGAAGGCCGGTGCGCCGTGACAAGCTGGCGGATGCTGTCGGATACGTGGAGCACTTCAAAAATACCGCCGCGCCCCTTGTACCCTGTGCCTCCGCACTGCTGGCAGCCGCATGCGCCATGAATGGTTCGATTGCTGAAAATCGACGGATCGACATTTTGCGACCGCAAAAGCGCTTCGTCCGGATGGACTTCCTTTTTGCAGTGCGGGCAGAGACGGCGAACCAGACGCTGCGCGAGCACGAGCTCGACCGACGAGGAAATCAGGAACGGCTCGACGCCCATATCGGTGAGCCGGGCAAATGCGCCAGCCGCATCGTTTGTGTGGAGCGTAGAAAAGACGAGGTGCCCCGTCAAGGAGGCGTTGATGGCAATTTCCGCCGTCTCTAGATCGCGGATTTCTCCCACCATCATGACGTCCGGATCTTGACGCAGAAAGGATCGCAGAATGCGGGCAAAGGTCAGTCCGATATCGGGACGCGCCTGCACCTGGTTCACACCCGCCATCTCGTATTCAACCGGCTCCTCCGCCGTCAGAATGCGTTTGTCGATCGTATTGATTTCGTGCAAAAAGGCAT
>JBJEVW010000247.1:0-9505 GCA_051884735.1 Kiritimatiellia bacterium
ATCCGGAAGTGTTTCCCATTTCATTCGCGGCAAAAATCCCTTGGACGCAGATGTCGAGAAGTTTATCGAAGAATCGTTTTCCATCGATTTTCATCCTTATGCCAAGTTGATGGCAAAACATGAATCTTGGGAGAACTTTGCAGGAACAACGGATACGGGTTGGATTTACAATCAGTTCAACAATCGCGGAAGATATGTAGAAATGCTGAACAAGACTTCCGGAGATAGACAAGCCGGATGGGGAATTTTCCAAATAACAGATTTACCGCAAGCAAATCGTCCCGATGTCGCTTGAAATTGGAAAACGAATGCGCTTGCCGCGTATGGAATACTGGTCAAAAAAAGGGACGAGGTCTATCATCGATTTATCGGATATTTTCGAGATTCGTATGGGCATCAGACAAATTGGGTGGAACCGCCATCTGCATATACACTCAATGGCGTGACCCTTTCCGCTGAAGCGTGGGGAACAATGACATACTATAATGGCACCACTGGAATCACCCCCTCTTCCGTGCCGACTCATCCAAAATCCTTTTCTTCGGTTTGGTTTTGCAATCCGGTTGCGCAACCAGTTGTCGAATGGACCTTATTGCAAAATCGTAACAACTACACGATTCATGTTTCCCAAAAAGAAACATACAAAACGAAAGAGTGATACATGAAAGTCTTCCTAGTGGTCGTCGCCGTGACAGTATTGATCTTTGGGGGCGGAATATCCATGGCTTCATCTGCCCAAAGCTTCCGAACGAACTCTCTTTCCTTGAGCGAAAAGATCGCATTTGCAAAATGGTGGGCCGCTGAAAATGAAGATATGATCGGCTCTTATTCCAATTGCTGGGAGGTTTCGTTCATTGAATTCGATTTTGAGAATGACGGCTTTCCTGAAATTATCGCGTCCCATTTGGGATATAGCGGAACGGGAGGAGAATGCTTGTTTGGTCTTAAAAAAATCGAAAATGAATGGCGTTGGATAAAAGGGGGGATACAAGCCGCCCCCTATCTCGGTATGCAATGGGCATATGAGCGAACCGGTTGTAAACCGGAATTGGTATCTATCTTCTGTCGCCCTGACGATATTTACTCATTGGCACGACAAAACCGGAAACCCGCAGTCGGCGCACCTGAAAAACCTTATTATTCGCTCAACGTTTGCACGAATGAATACGGATTTTGGATTGGCGATCGAACATATTACAACATGATGGAAACCGTATTCATAAAATTGACAGCACCTTGCGTCGCGACAAATATTGCTGCTTCAGGCGGCGTTCGCGATCTCATTGCCGATCCGGACTTTTCGGCACTTTGTCTCCTTCAAACCGAAACATACGGTGGAACAAATGGCATTCCGACTAAAGTGGCGTATCCATGTTGGACATCCATCTCAAACTACCGACGATTCCACCAACCGGAAACACTTTCTTGGTACACGCGGAACCTCCTTGCAGAGACGATGCGGAAAAAAGATATTCCGCCCGATCATGCATTCGTAATCGTCGCCGATTTGGATGGCAATTCCATTTTGGATGCGATTGTGACAACAACCAATCCTTTTGACACGCCAAATCCGGTACCGTGGACGGTTTGGAAGTATGACGGTCGTGGTTGGCGCCCCGCAGAAATTCCAATTCGCCAAAAAAGAATTCCGAACCCACACAATTCAAGCTGGACATTGGCTATCCCGCCTGTGATTCCAACAACATTTTTTGCGCGAGCCAAAGAATTCTATCGCCTTTGGTTTGGACAATCGGAGTGTTACATGGACGCTTTTCGGGTCGTTGGACCGAACCCTTGGGACGTGCAGTCTTTGTTCGACCAGACCGCCGAGAAAAACGGAGCCAGAACAGGTCTTTGGGCGAACGGTTATCGCCAGCTCTACGAATATTGTGAAAATGTCGGTTCTCGCGACTTTTTCCAACTGTTCGAGCCAGATGCCCACTTGATTCAATTGGAACGCTTAATGCCGGAAAAACTGATTCCTCAGTAAACTTTATTCTCTAGGCAGATTGACGTAAAAAGAGACGGCATAAATGGTTATTGCTTCGTTGGTATTCCCGAGTGAAAATGAATGGCTTTTTTATGACAATGTCAACCAATATGCGCGCCGTATTGCGCAAGAAGTGATCAGGATGCAAAACAATGAACAAACCAAAGAATAATCTGCTGAAGAACCTCGGATTGGCGCTATCGGTGCTTTTTGTGCTGTCAATTGTCAGTCCGGCGGCAGAAGTGCTTTCTCCACAAGAAATGAAGTCGCTTGAAAGGTTTTTGGAAATTGACCTAAAAGGATACTTTTTTTACTTCAGCCACAATTTTTCTGCCGATTCGTCCCCCGTCTTCTTCTACCAAATCCTTGCAGAAAGAGCAGGCGGACAGTTTTTCCCTTATCGTTTTGACAAAGAGGAAAAACTTCAGTCCCGCGATGGTTCATATACCTATTGGTATCAATGGTATCGTGTAGAAAAAAAGAACGGATCCGTCGATTTGGCTGCCTTACCTGTCTATTATTGCTACGATCCCCTTCTTGGATATTGTCAACCCGATCCGATTGACGTATACACTCTTGACGGAACGGAAATCCGGAAAAGAACGCTTTCCGGAACCTTTGCGGAACTGCTTCTCGCTCCCGATTTCAAATCGATCGAACCTGTATACAATTGGTATCTGGCAAAACGTCGTGACGATGGTATTTGGACAACCCGGAAAGAGAATATGTCGTTTCGTGACTATTTTGACAAACCATCGCCGCTCGACTCGAAAAACCCGGGAAAATTGCCGACAAAAGCCGACAGTCCCCGTCTTGTTTCCTTGCGAAAAACACTTCTTGAGCATTTCCATTCCAAAATTCCGGGAACGGTGAAATTCGTTTTCGACCGTGACTCGAAGGGCGAAATCGTCCATGCGTTCGTCGCGGATTCGGCACTTCCCCTTTTCAATGGATTGCTTCTTTGGACATCTTTCCATTGGACAGACCAAGGATGGAAATCCGTCCCCCGGGAGGGAGTTGAGTGTCCTTCCGGAAAAATCCCGGATTCTTTTCTGCTTTCGACATCGGGTTTCTTTGTTTTGTGCTGTCAAAGAGAAGAACCGCGTCTGGCCGTCATGAGAAATGCGCCCAATGGACCGGTCGAGCCATTCTGGGAAAAAGCGCTTTCAAATCCGGTTTTTTACGAGAAGTCACGTATCGATACAAGCCATTATTTAATTCCGGACCACACGCAACCTCCCGAGGAGTGGCCCTGTTCCATGCCCCCCTATTCCATTGCCCAAGCTCTTTATGATCCGTGGCAACAACTTCGAATCATCATCCGGGTTTCTGTCATTGGATTGGATGTCGTTGCCCCATTATGGAAATCGGAGCCATGAGAGAAGCAATTGCCGCCCTGCCGCTGTTTTTTCGGATGGAACACGAAACACCGTATTTCTACGGGTGTGCGAAAGGGCGATCAAAACGGGAATAACAGTGCGTGTTATTCTTTGGGCTTTTTGCCGCCGATGCGGATGGTGTACAATGCCTCGATTTCAGCCGCACGTTTTCCCGTTCCGTCACAGCGCGGACAGGTGCCTGTCACAATTCGCTCTTTTCCGTCTGTCACAACTCTCTCCACGGCAATCTTTCCGCTTCCATCGCAGAGACCGCATGAAACCCGGACTGGGCGCGGACGAACTACCTGCAAAGCCACCCCGGAACGGAAAGCTTCCATCAGAAGCTCTTCCGATGCCACCGGAAAGGCCGAATTGACAGGTGTTTTGGCAATTCCGGTCGAAGCGATTGCATACGTATAGGCCTGCAACAGTTGGGCTCCGTTTTGACGGTAGGCTTCCTTGAGCAAAGCCATGGCGTGCTTTTTCAGTTGCTCTTCCGTGAAGGAGACGGAAACTTGCGCGAGGCTCACCGTTTCCTGCATCAGAACGCGTTCGGCTTCCTCCTTGCTTTTTGCGGCTTCTGTCGAAGGGGGTGCCAACTTGTAACGCCGGACGATGATCTGCTCCGGTTCTCCTGCTTGTGCCGCTTGCTCGGGCGTTCGAATAGAATTGACGGTTCCTTGCAGTCCGCCGAACGGATTCTCATAGACAGCCGGAGAGACCACATGATATCCCTTGATTTTTCCATCTTCGACGTCGATATCCGAAATGTAAGGAGTCGGGTAACCGCTACCGCCCAAATAGGGGTGTGCGGCCGGTCTCGGCTGCTGTACAGGATTCGCTGCAGGGCGTGCTGCAGGCTGTGTTCTTTGTCCCGATGAAATCACGCCGCCTTTTCCGCTGTTGGATCCATGCTGATAGATGGCGCCATACACCATGGCCGCCGAAACAAGGAAAAGGAAAAGGATACGAATGTTCATGCAATGACAATACCACGTTCCGGTTGGTTGAGGCAAATCGATCTTCAAGGCCGGGGGAAAGTCGAACCGGCGGTGAGTCATCGCGGTGGTGGGGCGGATGGGGCCGTTCCGGGCGAAACGTTATCGTGTGTTGCTTTGACAAGACGAGTGTCGCGCCAGCAACGTGGTGGCGCGAGTCGGAACAAGCTAACGGTCGGCCATCGTGTCCTACCGTCATGGGATTCGGGGGAGGGATCCGGGGAAGGAGAAGGAGAAAACTTCTTTCGTTTTGCAAGTGTGCAAACAGGCATTTTCCGGCAGTCCAGTAAAGACACCAGTGCTGAAGGTGGTAGCGAGGGGATGGAAAAGCGATGTTTTCCGGCAAGGAAAAGCTTTTTTCCCGCAAGTGGAGAAGGGAACATGTTGGCGAGTCAATCAGGGCGAAAATCTGCTTGATGGAAGAAGGGGTATTTGGTAGAATTTTGTTCGCATAAAGCCACGGAGAGATGTCTGAGTGGTCTAAGGTGCTTGACTCGAAATCAAGTGTATCGCAAGGTACCGGGGGTTCGAATCCCTCTCTCTCCGCCATTTTTTCGGTGCCATCCCGTTATCCGTTTTGCGATTGCTTTGCGAAGCGGATTTTTGTTTTTTTGAGCCTACACCAGTTTCAGCAAGGCTTCCCGTCCGGTCATCGTCGTATTGACGCCTCGTGCGGCAGCAGCTGCGGAAACGGCTTTCACGGTTGCTGCGAGCATATCTCCGTAATTTTTAACGCCCGAAACAATTACTGCCGCATCGCCGACCTTGTTTGCGGTTTCCAGCGAAATGTATCCGCAACCGAGGAAGCCGTGTTTCGCTTTGATGAGCAGGAGAACCGTGTTTGCGGTCGGGATGGTGTACCCTTCGAGCATGTGATGATCGAGTTCGATGTGTTCCATTTTCGTTTCCTTTTGGGTTTTTGTGCCAAATATTCCGCCGGCTGGCTAGCGATCCGGTGCGGGACGATTGTAGCGACTTGCGGCGAAATCGTCCAAATGGGTTTCAGATAGAGATCGGCAGGATGCTGTCATTTTCCTGTTTTTGACGAATGTGCGGCGAATCGCCGCGTTGTCCCCAGTTGATTGTTTCGCCGATTGAGAGGACGCGCAGGTTGAGGCAGTTGCGGCATTTTGCGGAGTTTTCGCCTAGGCACGGCTTGTTCGCATATAGCTGGTACTTTTTCCGGTATTCCGTATCGGTGACATTGGGCATCATGACATTTGCGCCTGCGAGGAGCCCCTGTTCCCGTCCGCGGTTGTCGAGCGCCTGAAGCGCGGTCGTAGCGGCGATATTCACGTCATGCAAGTACAGCCGCGCAACGGCAATCATTTTCAGTCCGAGATGCAGTTGTTTTGCCGCAAATTCCCTTGTGCATTCGATTCCTTTTCCAAGAGGGGTATCGCGATGCGGAATGTAGGGCCCCATGCCGATCATATCGAGATCCATTTCATGGAAGAAAGCGATATCGCGGGCAAGTTGAGCGATGGTTTGGCCCGGCAATCCGATCATGACGCCGCTCCCTGTCTGGTAACCGAGGTTTTTCAGGATGTGTAGACATTCGAGCCGGCGGGCATAGGAGTGATCGGCGGGATGGAGCCGGGCGTAGAGTTGCGGATCGGAGCTTTCTATCCGAAGCAAGTAGCGGTGCGCTCCGGCGTTTCGCCAGCGGCGGTAGCCCTCTTCCGTCTGTTCGCCTAGGCACAAGGTAATCCCGAAACGATCGCCGCCGAAATCGCGGATCCGGTTCAAAATCCGTTCCATCCATTCGGTATTTTCTTCCGACTCGAGTTCACCCGATTGCAAGACGACCGAGCCGTAGCCGTGGTCGTAGCTCCAGCGAGCCATACGCACCACGTCGTCTGCGCTCAAACGATAGCGGGATACGAGTTGGTTGTCTCGTCGGATTCCGCAATAGAAACAGTTTTTGGCGCAATAATTGCCGAATTCGATCAGCCCACGCAGCGAAACGGTCTTTCCGATGGTGCGGCATTTCAGCCGATAGGCGGCATTGAACAGCTCTGCCGGATCGTCGAGCGAGAGCAAAGCGACCAATTCGTCCTGTGCGAGGGCATACGGCCGAGAGAAGGCTTTTTCGATGATGGGATTCATTTCACCACACCTCGGCGATGACGCCTCCGCCCAGAACTTCGTTTTCGCGATACAGCACGACGGATTGTCCCCTTGCGGCGGCGGAAACACCATCCGGAAATGTCAGAACACCATGGTCGAAGATGGCGGGAAGCGGTTGCGAGGCGGAACGGACCTTTGCCGACACCTCGCCGCACGGCTCTTCGACGATCCAATTGCAGTCGGCGAGTTTGATGTTGTGGCGGAGCGTTTCCTCTGCGTTGCCGACGACCACTTCATTTCGGCAAGGGTTCAGTTCCAGAACGTACAATGGATGAGAGGCGGCGATGCCAAGTCCCTTGCGCTGTCCGATAGTGAAGTTCCAGAAACCCTGGTGCGAACCGAGAACCTTTCCGGAAATATCGACGATATTGCCGGTTTTAGGCATCGTCTGGAGAAGCTCCGTGTGATCGCCGCTGTAGAAATCCTGACTGTCGGGCCGGTCTTTGGCCTCCAGACCGAAGGATGCGGCCTTTTCGCGGACTTCGGACTTATGCAGATTGCCGAGCGGAAAGAGCAGATGAGCCAGTTGCGTCTGTTTCAGGCGATAGAGAAAATAGGACTGATCCTTTTTTTCATCGATGCCTCGGAGTAGACGGAATACGCCGCTTTCCTCGCGAATCCGGGCATAATGACCCGTGGCGAATTTTTCGAAATCGACGCCGGATTTGCGGGCAAGAACCGGCAAGACGCCGAACTTCATGAAGGCGTTGCAGCGGACGCACGGGTTTGGTGTTTTTCCGGCGAGATATTCCGAACGGAAGTAATCCAGGACGACTTTTTCGTATGCCTCCGCGCAGTCGAAGACATAGTAGGGAATTTCCAATTGACGGCAGAGATTTTCCGCCCGTTGGATATCCTCCGCCTCGCCGGGACCGAAGCAGGCGTCTTTTTCTCCGCCGCGGTAGCGTCCGGGTTCCCAGAGTTTCATGGTGACGCCGAAAACCTCGTGGTTTTGTGCCTTGAGCAGAGCGGCGACAACCGAGGAATCGACGCCGCCGGAAAGACCGACGGCGATTTTCAAGGCTGTACCTCCAGCATCCGGTCAATCGGCGTCACAGCCTGTTTGCGCATGGCTTCATCGAGTTCGATCCGCGGAGAGAGGTTCCGCAAGGCGAAGAGAACGTCTTCGACCATAATCTTTTTCATGTTCGGGCAGAGAACGGCCGGCTCGAGCGGATAGAATCGCTTGGTTGGATTTTCCTTGCGCATCCGGTGCAAAATACCGCATTCGGTTCCGATGATAAATTCTTTGGCGTCCGACTCGCGCACGAACTTCAGCATTCCGCCTGTCGAAAGCGCATGATCGGCAAGGGCGGTTACGGCGGGCATGCATTCGGGGTGGACGAGGACTGTTGCATTCGGGTGTTTTTCTTTTGCCGTCCGAATGTGTTCCGGAAAAATCTTGTTATGGGTCGGGCAGAATCCGGGCCACAATGCCATTTTCCGGCCGAGTCGTGCATTCAAGTTGGCACCGAGATTCGCATCGGGGAGAAAGAGAATTTCTCGATTGTCAGGAAGGTTTGCAATCAATTTTTCCGCGTTGCCGCTCGTGCAGCAGATATCGACCGCGGTTTTGGTTGCGGCGGTCGTGTTCACATACGCAACAATCAACGTATTGGGATGTTCTTTGCGATAGTCGGCCACCTGTTCGGGCGAGGCCATATCTGCCATTGGGCATCCGGCATTGGGGTTGGGAAGCAACACAATGGAATCGGGCGAAAGGATTTTTGCCGTTTCGGCCATGAACCGGACACCGCAAAACACAATGACGGGGGCGTGGCATTCCGCTGCTTTTCGCGAAAGTTCCAGCGAGTCGCCGACAAAGTCGGCGAGATCCTGCACCTCGGAACAGGTGTAGTTGTGTGCCAGAATCAAGGCATTATGTTTGCGTTTCAGTGCGGCAATTTCTTCTTCAACCGTCATGGTGTCCTCCATTGAAACACTACCAATATAGTTGTGTTTGCAGTTCGTGCAGACTATAGTAAAAAATGTCTTTGAAATCAATCGTGTTGGAGGCCTCACCCTTATCCCGGGAAAATCCGGGATAAATGATCCCAGATTTTCAATTTCGCTAGACAAAAAGAAAAGGAGAGACTTTTTTCCGGATTCCACCATAATGGTGGTGATCAACACCCGAGTGGCGAGCCGCCACGGGCAAAATAGAGAACGCAGAGCCATTGCGCACGCAAAGCGTCTGGTTGACGAAGTTTATGGATCCCTAGCCAAGGTGAAACGCAGAGCAGTCGAAGCGCTTTTCGACTCAATTGTACGCGTCGGCAGTCCCTTGGTGAAGGATATTGCACTGTCTGTTCCGAACGTCACAACCTCCCAAAAAGGACTTCAGGAGAAGGTTTCTGGATGGCTCCAGCGTTATGACTTTGCCACTCCCGTGCACGATTACCTGTGGCGCGAAGGAGCCAGGATGATTGGTGCTGATACAGTAATAGCGGTAGATTCCGGCGACATTTCCAAGGAATTCGGCGGCAAGGGGATGGAGGGTATGGAGATGGGCTACGATGCTTCGCGCGGAGTGACAGCCATGGGACACTCCTTGCTCTGTGCGGCCATCGTACTGCGCAGAAGAGCGACAGCATGGCGGTTGAGTCTAATAAAGGGGCGAAAAGGGCTTCCGGCCAAGGAGAGAGAGTTGTTCGATAAAATTATCGATGCAACAGGGGGTAAGGGAATTCCCGTGCACGACCGCGGCTTTGACAGCGAGGATTTCATCGCCCATGTGGGGGCCTCCACATGCATCGGGCGGTTGTGCGGATGAAGACGATGACACGCGATTTGTTCGGCACGGGAAAAGACATCGAAGAAGACATGGCGAGCGCTCCGGCAGTCCATGCTGTCCTGCGTTCGCCAACAAGGCGCGTGGATGCGGTGATTCGCTGGCGAAGTGGCTTTTTTGCCGTCGGGAATTCGTATGTACCGATTCTCGTGGTTTCAAGCACATTTGGAGGCGCAACGCTGTATCTGTATGCGCTGAACTTCACGAAGGAAGACGC
>JBJEVW010000248.1:0-2313 GCA_051884735.1 Kiritimatiellia bacterium
AAATTGATCATCCCCTCTTTCGCTGTCGGGCGGACTCAGCAGCTGCTTTGGATCATGCACCAGCTCACCCAAAAAGGTGTCATTCCGACGATTCCTGTCTATGTTGATTCGCCCCTGTCCGTCAAGGCGACCGAAATTACCCGTCACTACCCGCATTTGTTTAATGATAAAACCCAGGAGATCGCCGCACATGGCGAAGACCCCTTCGATTTCCCGAATTTGCACTTCACGCAATCGGTGGAGGATTCAATGGCTCTGAATTCCATAAAGGGTCCCATTGTCATCCTTTCCGCTTCCGGCATGTGCGAGGGCGGACGCATTCTGCATCATTTGAAAAACAATATTCAAGATCCACTCAACCTCGTCTTGATAACAGGATTTCAGGCCGAAAATACACTTGGCCGACGTCTCGTCGAGGGTTCTTCACCCGTCAAGATTTATGGAGACGAGTACGACCTCCGCGCGACCGTTTTTACGATTAACGGTCTTTCCGCACATGCCGATCGTCAAGGGCTCATTCGATACGCAAAAGCTCTCGGCCCATCCGTTCGTCGTGCCTTCTGCGTTCATGGCGAACCGGAATACTGCCTCGCGAATCAAAAGAACCTCATCGAAGAGGTTGGTATCCGTCGCGTTGACATTCCCGTTCGCGGTCAAGTCTTTGAAGACGTCTGATGATTCTTTTTTGCAAGCATTTTCTCATCCATATTACGATCTATGACAACGAATGTCTTTCAGCGTACGCTCGCAACCTCTCCGGGGTGTGAAATTTCGGAATCCCGATTTCACTTCACCCTTGGACTAACCCTTTTTTGGGGCTTTTTTGTAAATTATCTTATCGTTCAATACGCCCCCTTGACATTTCTCGCGATTCCAAGAATGCCGATTCTTTTCTTGATCGCCTATTTTGTTCTTGGATTTACGGGAATTCGAATGGTCGAAAAAGCTACGCACACCCTACCGGCATTCATTGGATACAATTTGATTGTCCTTCCGCTTGGATTTTCGGTAAAGATTGCAATCCTTTCCCTTCAGTTGACCAATCCGGAAGCATATCTATCCATTTTGCAAAGTTCCATCCTCTACACTGGCGGCATTACACTCTGCATGATGATTCTGGGAAGTTCATTCCCGAAATTCTTCAGAGGAGTTCTTCCGATTCTCACGATATCGCTCCTTCTCGTGATTGCTTTTGAGTTGATTGGCGGTCTGGTTTTTCATCAACAGATGCCAAGGGTTCTCGACTGGATTGTTTTGCTCATTTTCTGCGGTTACATCGGTGTCGATTGGGGGCGGGCGTCAGCAATTCCGAAGACAACCTGCAACGCCGTCTCCGTTGCCGCTTCTATCTACATCGATATCGTGAATCTCTTTATTACGATTCTCAATATCCTAAACCGTAAAGGTCGCAATTGATTCATCTCCGAGCACTCCCATCGTTTTTCCTCCTTTGTTTCCATGGGAGCAGCGGATACGCCTGGTTTCAGGAGAAGCCAGGCGTACTTTTTTATGATTGTGGCTTTTGCCACAGCAATTCATCGTATAATGTTGCCACCTGGCGGGCTACAGCATTTGCCGGATCCAAAAACAGCACATTCGGTGCAATACGCCGAAATACGGGCAATAAAAAAGGAAAATGCGTGCACCCGAGTACGATGACGTCACACCCCGCTTCGAGCATCGGGGCCAAAACACGGCGAACCGTTTGCGTTGCCTCCGGTGTATCAATCTTGCCAGATTCAACCAACTCGACAAAGCCAGTCCCTTCCGCCCGAAGAATGCGTACATGATTCGCATATCGCGAAGCCGTCTTCGAAAGAAGTCCTCCACGAAGCGTCGGCCCCGTGGCCAATACGCCAATCACTCCCGTGCGAGATTGCTTGGCCGCGGGCTTTACCGCCGGTTCCATGCCGACAAACCGAATATCCGGATACATCTCCCGCAACTTCTGCAACGCCACTGCAGAAGCCGTGTTGCATGCTAGGACAACAATTCTGCACCCTTGTCGAACCAACTCTTTTGTGAGGGTGTGCGCACGCTCCATGACCTCGCTTTCTGCACGGGTTCCGTACGGACAATAAGTCCAATCTGCCGTGTACAAAATATCGGCCTCGGGACGCAACGCCAAAAAGGCTTTTGCAATCGACACCCCGCCAATGCCCGAGTCGAAAAAACCGACACGTGGCTTGGAGATTTTCTGAAAGTCCCCTGAAATCGACTTTCCGCCGTTCATTTTTGATTTGCACATTGCTTTGCCGTCAATTCCGGTGCTCCTGCCGAAACGCCGAAATACCCCACTGAAAGGATGACGCT
>JBJEVW010000249.1:0-9419 GCA_051884735.1 Kiritimatiellia bacterium
AAACCGATGAGGTTGCGTCACCGGGGGCTTTTGCATTTCTATGGGATGGTAGTGATTTTTTTGGTTTTTCGCGTGAGCGGGAAGGAGTTTTTGTTTTTCTTCGGTCGCACTTTAGAAACCAAAAAACAGGAGTCCATTTGCTTTCGCTGGCCATGTAATCTTGTTCATCCTGTAAATCCTGTCAAAGAAACAGCGCGGCTGAGGCGAGCCAGAGTCGGATGCCGATTTCGTGCACAAGTTGAAGGTCGCACTGAAGGAGCTCAAGGAGATGCGCGTCTGGCTGCGGTTTGCGGGGAAGCTTCTGCGCGATCCATTCAGCGATGAGATTGAAGCTGAGACGGTTGAAATCGCAAGAATGATCGGTGCGAGGATGCGAAAACGCGGGTATTCGGGGTGGACGAGCCCCTGAAGACTCGCGCCCCTGAAGACTGAAGATTGCTGATTGAAGATTAGGGGCGACGCCTCCATCATCTACACATGAAAAACGGGTGTTGCTTTCAAATGCGTCGTCCCTTGGGTGCGTGTGGCACGGCATGGCACGCGGCGGCTATTTTTAGTAGAATCGGAAAAACGAGAAAAACACGATATGACGACGCGTTTGAAATCCCTCTTTGCCGTTACGTTTGCGGCACTTGTTTTGTACCTCCTCTATTTCTGGCCCTTACCCGGATTCATGGCGGATGGCATTCCGTACACGTCTTATGTTGCCAAGGAACTCGGTCCCCGGTATCTGGTGCAGGGGGATCATTTGCAGCTGTTGTATCACTTCGAGCTGTTGAACGGCTTTTTCCATGGGGATACGCCGTGGTTCCGCAATCTCTGGGAATTCAACATGGGCGATGCGCAGATCCCGCGCATGGTCGAGCCGTACTATGCGCCGTTTGCCTTGCCGTATGTTCTGTTGCGTTCGCTTGGGTGTAATGATGCGCTTTCATGGAATCTGACGCAGTCATTGAGCGTCTGGCTGGGCGTGTTTTTCTGCTATTGTCTGGCGCGTCGCTATGGCGTGAAGCCCCTGACCGCCTTGGCGATTTCGGTTGTTGCGAATGCGGTTCCGTACCGGTGGGTGACGCTTTCGGGCGGATCGCCGACGGGATTTGGCATGGGATTGCTACCGGGCGTCGTGCTCGGGGTCGATTTGGCGGTGCGCGACCGGCGGGTTTGGGGCGGCGTATTCGGCGGCGTTTGTCTGCTTGCCTGCTATGCGATCGATTTGCACTGTTTTCTGTTTGCGGCCTTGTCGCTCCCATTGTGGGGGCTTGTCGCGCTCTTGCGCACGAAGAGCGCGCCGGACGGCAATGGCGCGAAGGGATGGGACCGGCGAGCCGTCGGGCGGCTTGCCGTTTCGGTTTTGCCGCTTGCCGTTGCCGGGGTATTGTCGCTTGCGATTGCGGCGGCGATCAAAAGCGGGTATCAATCGACGGATGTCTCCGGCGGGCGCACATGGGGCGAGATCCGGCTTTGTTCGCCGGACTGGCGGTCCTTTTTCGATCCGTTTTTCGATTGCCACATGCCGGATCAGTTTCACATGGGATGGATGCTGTCCCTCCTGCTGGCGGTTTGCGGCGTCGTTTTGCTCGTTGGCGCGTGGATGGGGTGGCGTTCGTATCGGGCTGGGGGCACGGTGCGCGAGGCGCTTTTCCGTGGGTATGCCTTCGGGACGGTTGGCGTCTGGTGTGCGGGCGCGTTGCTGGCGGCGGGAATTCTGTTTTCCTTTTTGCTTGCGTTAGGGGTGAATGGCCCCGTGGACGGGCTGCCGCTCCGGCTTGTCCGGGCTTTGGTGCCGCCCTTCCGGATGGTTCGCCAGCCCATCAAGGTCTTTTGTCTGCTGCCGGCCTTGTATACCTCGTTTTTCGCCTTTTCGGTTGTGCTTGCGGACTTGATCCGGCAGCGAACCGGTGCACGCGCTTTACGGGGCGAATCGGTTTTGCGGCGGGTGGTGGCGGCGCTGATTCCGGCGGCGGTCGTGCTCTCGCTCTCCGGACGGATGCATGCGGGCGTCTGCCTGCTCCCGGGCAAGAACGCGGCTTACGAAGCCGGGGCGGCGCTGGCGCGCGAGCGGGAGCCGGCGGGGCGTGCGTTGGTTCTGCCTGTTTGGCCGGGCGACTCTTCGTATTCCTCGCTCTACCAATACCATGCGCAACGATCGGGGCTGCGCATGCTCAACGGCTATGCGGCCGTCAAGACGAGTCATTATCTCGAGCGCGTCTTTTACGCCTTTGAAACCATGACCGAGGGCGATTGCACGCAAGCGCAAGTCGATGCGCTTCGCGAATTGGGCGTCCGGGTTGTCTTGCTGCAGGAAAATGCGTGGCCGTCGAAGGTTTCCTCGTTTCCGTTCGGGTATACGCTGCGGCGGTTTCTGGCCAATCCGCAGTTTGCATTTTTGGCCGAAGAGGACGGCGTGTGGGCCTTTCGGCTGAAAGAGCCGGAAGAGGTGGAAACCACGCCGTACGTCCAAATTCCTCCGCCGGTCGGCATCGTCCGGCACTTTACGGGGCCCTTCGGGAAAGACCGCCTGCGCTTCCGGCTCCGGGCATTTGCGGAATATCAGCAAGACGGCTCTTTCGGCTGGCTCATTCGCGGGCGGTTGCCGGAAAGCCTCACGGCCTATTGCGATACGGTCGCCGGAGACGAAACAGACCGCGTGGTCCGGAAGGTCGAGCAGGGGCCTTCGGATGCGATGCGGCTTGCGACGATTGCGCGTCCGCCCGCTCCGCCGCAAGCCTTTTCGTGGCTGGAATTTCCGTTTGAGGAAGGGCTAAATCCCGGGCTCGAGCTCTTGGATGTGGCGTATGCGCCTTTGCAACCGCTTGCCAAGGAACAGGATGGAACGCTCCGGTTGTGCGTTGCGGATTTGGCGCACGAGTTCGGAACGACGGTTCTGGACGGGAACGGCGAGCCGGCCGGGCTTGCATTTCGTCCGCTCCGCGATCCGGTATCTTGCGCCGTTGCGGGGCCGGACCGGCCGTTGCCGTTTCCGGAAGGGCGCTACCGGGCGGAGCTCGTGCCGGACGATCCGCATTTGGAGCTTCGGTTGCCGGGTGCGGTGAATCGGGCGCGAAACGCCATCGAGTTCGATTACGACGGCACCTCGTTTGTGAACTTTACGATCCAGTATGACGGACGCGAACCGGCGCAGGCCCGCGCCATCCTCGTCCGTCCGGTTTCCGGAACGGAAAGGAGCGTACCATGAGCATTTGGCGTTTCTGTTTCTTTCTTCTCGCTTTTGTCTGGCTCTTTCTTCCGGCGCAGGCGGAGACCGTCTTTCCAACGGCGGATTACCAAGAGAAGCCGCATCCGTGCGCCAATATCCATGCGCCTAAAGGCGGGCGGCTACTGTTGAGCGGCAACAATCCCCCGAAAAGCCTCAATTACTACTTGGAAAATTCGGTATTTTCCGCGCAAATCTGTTCGCTGCTGTTCGAGACGCTCCTCGCCTCCGATCCGGAGACGGGTGAAGATACGCCGAATCTGGCGTGCGGGTGGACGGTCTCCGACGATGGGATGAGCTACACCTTCCGCATCGATCCGGAGGCGCGTTGGAGCGACGGCAAGCCGGTTTGCGCGGAAGACGTGCGTTGGACGTTCGAGGCCCTTACGGCACCCACGAATCTCACGGGAGCCGTCAAGGTTGCATTGTCCACGTTCCGTCCGCCGGAAGTGCTGGCCCCGGATACGATCCGGTTCACGGCCATTGAGCGGCATTGGCGCAACTTGAGTGCCATTGGCGGGTTGTTCGTATTGCCTTCGCACGTGTTCCGGGACAAGGATTTCAACCGGATCAACTTCGATTTTCCGGTCGTCTCCGGGGCGTATCGCCTGGGGACGCATCGCGAGAACGTGTCGCTTTCGCTGGAACGGCGCGGCGACTGGTGGGCGGCGAATCGTCCGAGAAATCGCGGGCTGTACAATTTCGACACCTTGGAGTTCCGGTTTTTCGGGTCGCAGGAGAATGCGTTCGATGCCTTCCGCAAGGGGCTGATCGATCTTTTTCCCGTGTATACGGCAGCGATTTGGGTGCGCGAGGCAAACGGGGAGAAATTCGACAAAAACTGGATTGTGAAGAAGACGATCCGCAATCGCAGGCCAATCGGCTTCCAGGGGTTCGCGCTCAATATGCGCCGTCCGCCCCTTGATGATGTGCGGGTCCGCCGCGCCTTGGCGTTCTTGCTGGATCGCGAAACGCTGAATCGCACCTTGATGTACAACCAGTACTTTTTGCATCGTTCCTACTGGGAGGATTTGTACGACGACACGCATCCATGCGACAATCCGGCCTTTTCGTACCGCCCCGACGAGGCGGCGAAGCTGTTGGCGGAAGCGGGCTGGAAGATCAATCCTGCGACGGGGCTTCTGGAGAAAGACGGCAAACCGTTCAAGCTGGTTTTTCTGTCGACTTCCCAAGGGCACGAAAAGTTTCTGGTGCGCTACCGTTCCGCGCTTCGCCAGCAAGGAATCGTGCTGGAGACGCAACGCAAGGATTGGGCGGGCTGGGCGCGCGACATGGATACGTATGACTACGATATGACCTGGTGCGCCTGGAGTTCCGGGCTCCGGAAAGATCCGGAAGGCATGTGGAGCGGCAAGCAGATCCACGAACCGGGCGGCAACAACATCACCGGCTTTTCCGATGCGCGTGTCGATGCGCTCATCGAGGCGCAGCGAACGGAATTTTCGCTTGCCAAGCGCAATGAAATCTGCCGGGAAATCGACCGCATCATCACGGAGCAGGTGCCCTACATTCTGCTCTGGAACACGGATCGCACCAATCTGCTCTGGTGGAATAAATTCGGCATGTCGCCATCGGTTTTGTCCGAGCATGGCGACCAGGACGATGCGATCGCGTTGTGGTGGGCCGATCCGGACGCGGAAGCTTCGCTGGCCGATGCCATGGAGACGGGCGGGGCGCTCCCCGCGTTACCGTAGCGGTTTTTGCGCGGAGGCGGAACCTTGATGGTCGAATGCTTTCACGGAACCATGTTGCGGAACGCCGAAGAGAAATCCCTGCAAAAAGCGGATGCCGTACTGGAAATGGGTCGCCAGAATGCCGAGCCAGGTGAGCAGCCACGTGAGGGGATGGAGCGGGCGGACGGACGCAAGGAAGGCCGCCGTGGCGTAGCAGATGAGGACGGATAACCCGATGCGGTCGAGTCCGCGGCACAGACGCGCGAAGGCGGATGAGGCGGGCAGGATGAGCCGGAGCGAGGCGAGCAGAGCCGTCCCGAGCGTGCCGAGAACGAGCAGGGACGGGATGAAGTAGGCGAGGCGGCGCGAATTTTCGGGGAACCGGCGCGCAAAGAAGCCGCGATGCCGGGCGTAGCGGCCGACCTGGCGCAGATGCGGACCGAAGAGCGGTCGGCGGTGGTGCGCGACAATGACGGCCGGATCGTAGAGCATCCGTTTTCCGGCATCGTGCGTAATGGCCCGGCAGAGGAGCGTGTCTTCGCCCGGCCAAAAGGCGGTATTGAAGAGGCCGAGCTGCAGGAGCAGATCGCGGCGCACGAACAGGTTGCAGGACGGAAGATCGTCTTCCTCGCAGACGCGCGTCGGCGTATAGCGGCGGCGAAACCGGCCGGAAACGAGAGGATTTTGGTAGACGAGCCCGGAAAGCGCCGCGAGATAGGATTCGCCGGGCGGGGTGACGGCGGGGCCGCCGACACTTCCGATGGCGGGATCGGAGAAATACGCGACGGCATGCGTCAGCCAGCCGGCCAGCGGGACGGTATCGTCATCGAGAAAGGCGACAATCTCTCCGGTTGCGTTTTGGATGCCGAGATTGCGTTTTTCGGACGGGCGGACTTTGCCCGTCGGCCATTCGCGGACGAACGGAGGCCACGCGACATTCGTGGGGGCGTCGGGCAAGACGAGGACTTCGAGCGCGGCCCCGTTTTGTCCGGCGAGCCCCGCGATGCATTCGCGCAGCAGCGGGGAGTCGCCGGGGCAGGCAATCACGACGCTGACGCGCGGCGGGTTGGCGGGCTGCGGATGCGGCTCCAGCGACTTGTAGTAGTGGAGAATGCGGCATCGGTAGAAGATGGCCAGCGTGTCCTGCAAAACCTGGCTGGTGTTTTTGACGGTAAGCGCACCGGCCTTTTTTCCGAAATTCAGTTCGATGGGTGCTTCTGCGATTTTGTATCCCGCTTCGTGGAGAATGGCGAGGACTTCGAGGTCGAAGGCATAGCGTTTGGCGAGCATCCGGTCGAGCGCGTAACCGAGCGCCTCGCGCGTAAAGAGCTTCATGCCGGTTTGCGTATCGTGGATAGGCAGACCGAGCAGGAGCTTGACGAGACCGTAGTAGACGGCGGAGGCGACGCGGCGCCGGAACGGGTATTCGATGATGGAATCGGGGTGGAGTTTCGATCCGATGACAACGGAAGCGCGGGAATCGGCGGCGATTCGGAGAAAGGAGGCGATGAATGCGGGATTCAAATCCAGATCGCCGTCGAGAAGCAGGATATGGGAGCCGTGCGAGGCCTGGAATCCGGCCCTGAGGGCGGCACCCTTGCCGCAGTTGGTCGGAAGGATGACGGGGCGGATGTCGGCGAAGGGCGATGCGGCGACGGAGCACAGAACTTCGGCCGTATTGTCGTCCGAGCCGTCGTCGACGGGAATCAGCTCATGCGGAATTTCGCGGAGAAACGATTCCACGCGGCGAAGATTCTCCGCCAGAACGGATCCGAGGCGATAGCAGGGAAGGATGATGGAGAGGGACGTAAACCCCTCCACTTGCGCAACGAGTTCACGCGTGACAACCGTTTTTTGCGGCTTCATCATCAAGCCTGTTCCTCCGGCAACGGCGGTGTCGCGGCATCGGGCAGCCGACCGGGATTCGACAGCGCCCATTCGGACTGGCGGATGACGCCCAGCAAGATTTTCATATCCGCCTCGGTCATGGCGCCGCGCGAGAAGATCCGTTCAAAGCCTTCCATCATGTGATCGGCCTTCTCTTCGTTCATGAATTTGATGTGGAGCAAATATTTGCGCCAATGGTCCATCATGCGCTGGCGCATGGCGGAAGAGGCAAGGGGCGATTTTTCGCGGGTGGGGACAAAGCCGATGGAGGAGCGGAAGAGCTCGTGGCACAGCAGAACGACGGCCTGCGAGAGATTGAAGGACTGGTATTCGTCGGCTGCAGCCAGCGTGACGATATGGGTGCAGAGCAGGAGCTCGTCGTTGGTGAGACCTTTGTCTTCGCGACCGAAGACGAGCGCCACGGGACCGTTCGCCGCCAGTTGGAGAAGTTCGGGGGCGGCCGTGCGGGCATCCTTCGTATGGGCGCGGTAGAGCCCTTCGCGGCGGGTGGTGCCGACGACGGCGACGCAGTCGGCGGTTGCGGACGCGAGATCGCCGAAGGTGCGTCGGTTATCGAGAAGATTGGTCGCGTGAACCGCCATTTTACGGGCTTCGTCCCAGTCGACGATGGAGGATGGAGCGACGAGACGGAGATCGGAGACGCCGCAATTGGCCATGGCGCGGCAGACGCTCCCGATATTGCCGCCATAGAGGGTGCCGACGAGGACGATGCGCAGGTTTTTGATGGATTGCGGAGTTTCCATGGCAAATACAGGTTCGAGAAGGGAAAAAAGGAGAGGCCCTAGGGCAGTTTGTGGTAGGCGCGATACCAGTCGACGAAGGCCGGAATGCCTTCCTCGATCGGCGTTGACGGACGGAAGCCGAGTTTTGCGGAGATGCGCGAAATATCGGCGAAGGTGGCGGGAACGTCGCCCGGCTGCATGGGGAGCATTTCCATTTTCGGTTCGATGCCGAGGGCTTTGGAAAGGACTTGGATGAGTGTCATCAGCTGTTCCGGGTTGTTGTTGCCGATATTGAACAGTTCCTCTTTTTCGAGATGGTCGGCTTGCAGGCAGGAAACGACGCCGGTGACGATATCATCGATGTAGGTGAAGTCGCGTTGCATCTTGCCGTAGTTGAAAACGCGGATCGGCTTGCCGGCGAGCATGGCCTCCGTAAAGAGCCAGAGCGCCATATCGGGGCGGCCCCACGGTCCGTAGACGGTGAAGAAGCGCAGACCGATCGTCTGCAGCCCGAAAAGATGGGTATACGTATGCGCCATCAGTTCGTTCGATTTTTTCGTCGCGGCATAGAGGCTGACGGGCGCATCGACGCGGTCGTCTTCGGAGAACGGAACTTTTTTGTTGCCGCCGTAGACGCTGGAACTGGAGGCATAGACAAGGCGCGGAACGTCGTGCCGGCGGCAGCCTTCGAGGATGTTGACGAATCCGGCGAGATTGCTCCGGACGTAGGTGCGGGGATTTTGCAGGGAGTAGCGCACGCCGGCCTGTGCGGCCAGATTGCAGACGGCATCGAACTTATGGCCGGAAAAAATCCTGTCGATGGCGTCGTCGTCTGCGATATCGGCCCGGCAGCCGCAGTAGCCGGGGAGCGCTTCGAGGCGGGCGTGGCGCGCTTCCTTGAGAGCTACGGAGTAGTAGTCGTTGAAGTTGTCGACGCCGACGACTTCGTGTCCGAGAGACAGAAGCCGGAGCGAGGTATGCATACCGATGAAGCCTGCAGCGCCGGTGACGAGTATTTTCATAGCCGATGGGAAAAAGGGAAGGGAAGAAAGAAAACTAGCGATACCAGCGAACGTATGTTCCGCTGGGGAGCGGGAAGACGTCCGGCGCTCCGGTCAAGAGCATTTCGCCGGATTCGAAGGAACCATCGAGCCCCGCAAGCGATTGCGCCGCGACGTTGGCGAGCACTTGCGGACTGCAACCCGGCGTATGGGCGGAGAGGAGCAGGAAGAGCGGATCGTCCGAAAGAAGCTGGCGGCAAAGCTGCATGATTTCAGGCAGGTCCCGCTCGATTTTGAACATTTCGCCGCGTTCGCCGCGCCCGAATGTGGGCGGATCGAGAATGATGCCTTCGTAGCGTTTTCCGCGGCGGAGTTCGCGATGGAGGAATTTGGTCGCGTCATCGACGATCCAGCGGATGGTAGAGAGATGGTTGAGCGCGGCATTTTCCGCCGCCCAGTCGACCATGCCGCGCGAGGCATCCAAATGCGTCACCAAGGCGCCGCCTTGTGCGGAGGCGAGGGAAGAGCCGCCCGAGTAGGCGAACAGGTTCAAGACGCGCATGGGCGCGTCGGCGGGGCGGAGCGCCTTTGCCTTGCGGATGGTTTCGCGCATCCAACGCCATTGGGCGCGTTGTTCCGGAAAGATGCCGAGATGGCCGAAATCGGTCGATGCGAGATGGAAGCGGATGCCGCTTTCTTCGAGAATCCAGTGTTCGGGAAGTTCGTTGCGTCCAATCCAGCGGTTGCCGTCCTCCCGGTCGAACGAGGCATGGGCGCGCCGCCATGCCTCCGGAGGGAGGGACGGACGCCAAACGGCTTGCGAGGCGGGGCGGGCGAGAACGATGGAGCCGAAGCGCTCCAGTTTCCGTCCGTTTCCGCT
>JBJEVW010000250.1:0-2295 GCA_051884735.1 Kiritimatiellia bacterium
CACATAACGCGATGGACCGACCGGAACACCTTGAAACCGGTAATAAACGAGAAACACCGCCAATATCACGGCATTCCAAAAGAAATACACCAAATTCGAGAGCGGAAACGAAAGCGGCACCAACAGTCGCGGAAAATAAATCTTGCTCGCCATGGGCGAAATCGCACGCAACGAGTCCGCCGTCCCGACCATGATGCCGCGAAAATAATTCCACATCAAGATGCCGGTCATGTAAAACAGAAAATGCGGGAGTCCGTCCGTCCCGATCTTCGCGACATGCCCGAATACAACGGCAAAAATCAATGCTGTCAATACCGGCTGAATCAAAAACCAAACCGGCCCCAAAATCGTCTGCGTATAGATGACCGATACGTCCCGCTTTGCAAACAAATACGCCAAGTCGCGATACGTCCATAACTCGCGCCATTGGATATTCCACCAACCGTGCGGGGGCGTCAATACCGTAACTTGATCTTGTTTGAACCGGAAAATCACAATTCTTTCGTCTCTTCCTGGAATGGAGAAAACTCTTGGATGGACGCCGTTTTGCGTAAATCCAAAATCCACTTCTCGAATAGCTCGTTCCGCTTCTTCGCCGCCAACTCGCTCTCGATCTCGTCCCAGACTTCCGGCAGCGCCAAACGCTTCGCCGCTTTGGATTCGGAACGATAGAGGAAAAAGTGCGAACCGGCAATCTCGATCGGTCCCGAGACTTCCCCGTCCGCCAACGCTTTCGCCGTCTCCGCCAATTGCGGAATCAACGTCTCGTCGACCTCGATAAACCCGTAATCCCCTCCCTTGTCGGCAAACGAATGCTTCGAGTACGCCCGGGTTGCATCCGCAAAACTCGTTCCCGTAGCCAACGCCTCGCGAAAGGCCGCGATCTCATTGGTCGAACTCGCCGGTATCGAGGCGATGAACAGATGAATCGTTTGCGGTTGCTCGAATGTGGACAGATTTTCCGCATAATGCTTCCGGACCGCATTGGGCGAAATGTGGACATTGTCCTCGACAAAGGTGCGCCGCATCGCCGAAACGATCATGCGCTCCCGCAACTGGTCCTTCCATTCGCTGTAGGTCATCTGATCTTGCTGCAAATCGCTCTGCAAAGCCTGCAAATCCCCATTATAGCGATCGTCCAATACCTCCGCCGCCATGCGGTCGATGGCATGATCCGGAATCCGCATCTCCGATTTCCAATACTGCTGAATCACCAGTCGCTGATTCTCCAAATCCCGGAGCGCCGTCCAATAGGCTTCTTTGAAAACGTCTTTGTCCGACATCGTCGGATGGCTCCGTCTTGCTTTCTCCAATGCCGGCTGCAAAACCCGTACCACATCGGAGACCAAGACCGGATCACCATTGACCGATGCCGCCAATGCATCCGTTACCAATGGCTCAACCGCGGAACCTTGAACATTTGCGACAATCCAAAAGGTCAGAAACGAAAAAACTGTTCTGGAAATAATGGGCTTCATAGATTCAAATGAACTCTTTACCTCATCCTATCAAATATTCCCCTCTGGGCAAAGCCGCTTTTTTCACAACCCCGATCGCGGATTTTTCCGGGTAAAGGGTGGAAGTTCAAGGTCTGGACATTCCCCATTTTTTGCGGGCGTGCCGAAGCGCACCGCGAAGCGTTTCGACACGCCCGCAAATCTTGTGTGTTTCTGATTCTGTTATTATCCCGGTTTGAAGCTCAGAGGGAGAAGCGTCTGGCGGGGTTTCGTTGGGTCGGTCGGTTTCTCCCGCACCCGTTTCCAACCTTTCCCGAATCGCGTGAAAAGTCTTTGGATGCCATCGGCGACTGCAGAAAAGAAAAACTCCGTAGCCTTGCGGATCCATTTCGACAGATTCACGGCATACGAGACGACTATCTTGCATTTCGTTCCGAGTACCATCCAAAAGGTCGCGAAATGGACGGCACACAACATCAGGGCCCTCATGTTCTTGCGAAAGGGAGGTCTGAGATTGTTGATAGACTTGGCATCGAAATCGGCGAACGCCGTCTCACGCTTGTCCGGCAACGGTACCCTCCAGCACGCTGACCTGAATTGGCACGATACGCTTGGACGAGAGAAAGGTTGTTTTCGTGTCGTACAACATGGGGCATAATGATGCAGATGTTGCGGCATTCCGGTTGCGGAAAACAATATTATCACTTGTAAAAGAGCGAAAAAACATCGATTTTACGCGGTTCCATGCACTCGTGAGATCAAAAAATGGATCCTGTCCAAAAGTTCCACCCTTATCCCGGTTTTTCGGGGTAAATTCTTCCGGGCCCGGGTCAACGCC
>JBJEVW010000251.1:0-2289 GCA_051884735.1 Kiritimatiellia bacterium
AATGGCGGACGAAGGACAGATGGGAGGGTCGAGCTTCTGCTCGACCGAAACCGTGGCGGCGAATGCGGCGGGTGCGAACGGACGAGCGGAAGCTCGTCCCTCCCGTGTGACGGGGGCGGCGGACTCGACGGGTGCGGCGGACGAGCAGAAGCTCGTCCCTCCCATGTGGCGGGTGCGACGGGTGCGAATGGACGAGCAGAAGCTCGTCCCTCCCGTGTGGCGGGTGCGGCGGACCGGCAAAAAGTCTTGGGGTGGAAAGGGAGTTGTGTTTTTGGTACTGTACGGATTTCCGGAAGAATGTCTGCCTTTTATTTAACGCGTGTTGACAGGGTTGATGTCCTAGGGAATAGAAAGCTTTCAATAACCGCAGAAAACGAACAGCAAATGAAGACATTACAGGAAGCGTTTGAGCCGGGCCGTGTCATTCCCATTGCAGTGGCCGGAATGGGGGCGCGCGGTTGCGACCATTGCCGGACATTGTCTTCCATGCCGGATGTCAAGATTGTCGCGGTATGCGACAATTTTGAAAATCGGGCGGAAGTGGCGGTCGACAGGATTGAGAAGAATGCGGGATACAGGCCGAAGACG
The DNA here is from genome assembly GCA_051884735.1 of Kiritimatiellia bacterium. Taxonomy (GTDB): domain Bacteria; phylum Verrucomicrobiota; class Kiritimatiellia; order RFP12; family UBA3636; genus JAEDLN01. The sequence continues at coordinate 589 of JBJEVW010000251.1, forward strand.
TATCTCGGTTTTGATGAAATGCTCCGGGATGGCGGTTTTGAAGCGGTTCTCATTGCCACTTCGTGGGAGACGCACATGCGGCTCGCCAAAAAAGCCTTGCTTTCCGGCTATCCGGTTGCCATAGAAATCGGTGCCGGGCAATCGCTTTTTGAATGCCAGGATTTGGTTCGCGTCAGCGAAGAAACGGGACAGCCCGTCATGCCGTTGGAAAACTGTTGCTACAACGACATGGAAATGGCGGTTCTCCACATGGTCAAGAAGGGAGTCTTCGGCCAAGTCCTCCATTGCGAAGGTTCGTATGAACATGATTTGCGGGATGAGATTGGCCGTGGGGATCTCACCCACCATTACCGGCAGCCCCATTTTCTGCACCGGAATGCGGAATTGTATCCAACGCACGAAATGGGACCGATTGCCAAATATCTTGGCATCAATCGAGGTAACCGCATTCTTTCGGTCAGTTCGATTGCTACGAAGGCGTTGGGGCAGCATGAATGGTTCAAACAGAACCGCAAGGATTCTCCCGGTTTGATGCAGGCGGAAATCCGTCAGGGCGATGTGGTGACCTCGATGCTGACGTGCGCAAACGGCGAAACCATTTCTCTCCTGCACAAATGCACGCTACCCTGCCCCTACTCGCGAGGCGGGCGCATTGACGGCACGAAAGGGTGTTGGCTTGAGGATGGCCGTTTGGTTTTCGTGGAAGGGCGGACAAAGAATCCGACGGACAGTTGGATGCATCCGTACGAATCCTTCGACCCTTACCTGAAAGCGTATCAGCATCCTCTTTGGGCCGCATACGAAGCGGCAAAGGACAGCTTGACGGCCGGAGCGCATGGTGGCATGGACTATCTTGTGGATCGCGCTTGGATCAACAGTCTTCAGGAGAATATTCCGCCACCTTTGGATGTCTACGATGCTGCGACATGGATGTCCATCACGGTTTTGTCCGAGCAATCCATTTCCATGGGTGGCATGCCTCAGGCGATGCCGGATTATACGAATGGAAGCTGGTTGACGCGCGGCCCGGCGGCCGGAGCCTTCACGTTGGACGTCATTCCCGAGTAAGGGTTGGACGGTGTTGCGACTACCTGAAGATTCGCGTCTTGCGTGTGACATGCGGTTCCGCAATTCAGGAAAAAGAAAAACAACGAAGATTCGCCGCGGTGAATCTTCGTTGTATTTCTTGGGGGTGCTTATTCGTAGAGGTTATTTGCGCTGCACACGGCCACCTTGTCCCTCTTGGCGGGCGGCGATGGAGCGGGGGCGGGCATTTTTGTCGGTCGATTCCAAATTGCGACCTTGCATCATGCGGGAAGCAACCACGGCGAGCATCGTCACGCACATCATGAGGGTGGAAAGGGCGTTGATTTCCGGCAGTTTGGGGCTACGCTTGATCATGCCGTAAATCTGCACGGGCAATGTCGAAGAGCCGGCGCCCGAAATAAAGAATGTGATGACGAAATCGTCGATGGAGAGCGTGAAGGCGAGCAATCCGCCGGCAACGATGCCCGGCAAAAGAAGGGGAAATTGCACCTTCCAGAACGTTTGCCAATGGGAGGCTCCCAAATCATGCGAGGCTTCGATGACGGAACGATCGAAATCTTCCAGACGCCCCAATACAGCCATCGCCACATAGCTGATACAGAATGTGGTATGGGCGAGATAGACGGTGAAAAGATTTTGGTCGAGACCGATGGA
>JBJEVW010000252.1:0-9355 GCA_051884735.1 Kiritimatiellia bacterium
CATTCCCAGCTACGATGGCCGCAACAAGGAGCCGGTTTTCCTGCCCTCCAAACTGCCGCTCCTTCTCATGCTGGGCGCAAACGGAATCGCAGTCGGCATGTCGACGCTGATACTTCCGCACAATTTCATCGAATTGCTGCAAGCGGAAATCGAACTGCTCCAGAATCCGGACGCGAAGCCCGTTCTCTATCCCGATTTTCCGACCGGAGGTCTCATCGACTGCACCGAATACGAGGATGGAAACGGCCGTATTCTTTCGCGCGCCAAGTTCGAGACGCACGGCACCAACCAACTCGTCCTCACCGAACTTCCCTTCGGCCAGACGACAGAGGCCATCCTCGAGTCGATCGAAAAAGCCGCCCGTGCGAAAAAGGTTCCCGTCAAATCCATCCATGACGCAACGGCCGACCACGCCGAAATCGTGATCACCCTGCTCCCCGGCACCGATCCGGAACGGGCGAAAAAACAACTCTACGCCGCCACAAACTGCGAACTGTCCGTCTCCGCAAACATGACGGTGCTGGAAAACAATCGCCCGCGCGTCACCACCGTTTCCGAAGTTCTCCGCTCGAATGTGCGCAATCTTCTCGATCTGCGCAAACGCGAATTCGAAATCCGGGAGGGCGAACTGCTCGAGGAACAGCATCGCAAGACGCTCGTGCAGATCTTCGTGGAAGAACGCATCTACAAACGGATCGAAAAAAGCCCGACCGCCGAAAGCGTCAGGGAAGAAATCTACCGGGGATTTGAGCCGTTCAAAGACAGACTCGTCCGCCCCATCAACGACCAGGATATCGAAACGCTGCTCGCTGTCCCGATTCGCCGGATCTCTTTGTTCGATATCAACCGCAATCGCGAAGAGATTGAAGGCATCCTGAAGGAACTCGCCGCTGTTCGAAAGGCGCTGAAACACCTGACGGAAAATACGATCGACTATCTCAAGGGCTTGATTAAGAAATATCAATACACGACAGAGCGCCGTGAGGTGGTGGCCGAACCGCCCCCCGCTCCCGCAAAGGGAAAAAGCAAAAAACAGGAAAAGCCCGCCAAGAAGGTTTTTCAAACGGTCACCGTCGAACGCTTCCCGCGTCTAACCCAGGTCGAGACTTTCGCCCGTATCGACGTGCGCGCCGTCACCGCCACCAAACTCGAAATCTGCTACGACCCGGAAACCGGATTCCTGGGCAATTCCCTCCGCGGGATCGAGCCGAGCTTCTCCTGCTCTTCTCTGGACAAAATTCTCATCCTCCGCAAAGACGGCCGCTACCGCGTCATTCCCGCTCCGGAACGCGAAAAGGTCTTTGTCGACAAGGATGTCTTCCGGTTTTTCGTTTTCAACCGCGATCAGGTCTTTACGTGCGTTTACACGGAAACGGAGGTTCCGTTTACCTGCCTGAAACGATTCTCGTTCGGTGGCGTCATCCTCAACAAGGACTACGATCTGTTGCCCGACCCCGGTACAATCCGCTTCTTCGAGGCCGGAACACCTCCGACACTCTGGATCAAATTCCGTAAAACCGCCGGACTGCGGATCTTGCAAAAGTCCCTGAAGCCGGAGGAAGAAGTCGCCATCAAGGGCGTTCGCGCCCGCGGCAAACAAATCACCACAAAGGTCATATCCGCAATCGACGGCGGAGAAAAACCGCCTCGTTTCTGGGACTCCGCTTTGGAAACCGATAAAGGATCGCTCTTCTAAGCCTCGTCTCCTCTCCCTTTTTCCTTTCATGCTCTACTCCTTTTGATCCGTGTCTAGATTTATCATTGAGGGCGGTATCCCCTTGCGGGGCGTGCACAATACCCCCGGCAACAAAAATGCGGCACTTCCCATGCTAGCCGCGACCCTTCTGACCTCCGAACCCGTCACCTTGACCAATGTGCCGCTTATTCGGGATGTTCGTTGCATGCTCGAACTCCTGAAAACAATCGGGGCAACGGTGGAACTGGACGAGGTAAAGCGCTCTGTCACGATTCATGCCGCAAACATTGCCACGACCGAACTTCCGCACGAGCTCTGCCGGCAAATCCGGACGTCTTTCCTCTTCGCGGGCCCCCTTCTCGCCCGCTGCGGAACCGTCTCGCTCTATCCACCCGGCGGCGATGTCATCGGCCAACGCCGCCTCGATCCGCATGTTTGCGGCTTCCGCGCAATGGGAGCCGTATTCCACGAGGGCGTCCCCTACTCTCTCACCGTCTCCCCTCGCCTCCATGGAGCCGGGCAACACCTGCTCAGCGAAGCCTCCGTCACCGGCACGGAGAACCTCGTCATGGCCGCCGTCCTCGCTGAGGGCGAATCCAATTTCTACAATACCGCCTGCGAACCGCATGTCCAGAATCTCTGCGAAATGCTGGTGCAAATGGGAGCCGATATTTCCGGTATCGGAACAAACCGGATCATCGTCAATGGCGTTCGAAGCCTCCACGGAGGAACGTTCCGCATCTGGGGCGATTATATCGAAGCCGCTTCCTACCTGGTCGCCACAGCCGTTACGCACGGCTCGCTCGATATCGGCCCCGTCGAGGGACGCGAATTCGAGGTTCTCCGCCGCCCCCTAGAACGCTTCGGTCTCACGTTCTCCATCGAGGACCACCGGATTCGCTATCGATACGACCCCGCCCGGCCGCTGAAAATCGAATCGGACTTGTCGAATGCCATTCCTAAAATCGATGACGGCATCTGGCCCGCGCTCCCCTCCGACCTTCTCTCCGTCCTGATTGTTCTCGCGACCCAGTCGGACGGCCTCGTCACGTTCTTCGAAAAAATGTTCGAGAGCCGCCTCTACTTCGTGGACCACTTGATCGGAATGGGAGCGCAAATCGTCCATTGCGATCCCCATCGCGTCGTGGTTCGCGGGCCATCCAAGCTCCACTCCTCCGTCGTCTCCTCCCCCGATATCCGGGCTGGATTCGCCATGATCATCGCAGCGCTCTGCGCGGACGGCCGTACCATCATCAACAACGCCGAATCCATCGACCGGGGATACGAAGCGCTCGAGATGCATCTCGCCGACCTTGGAGCGAATATTTCCCGCGAAACCGACAAGTGCAAGAACATCTTGGACAACAGCGAAATTCTCCACTGATTTGCGCTTTGCTCCCATTCCCCGTCTGCCTCTCCAAATGAAAACATCCGTTTCTCTCGCCGAACGCGCCCGGACAGCGGAACTTTTGGCGCCTTGCGGCTCGCAAGCCGCCTTGCGGGCCGCTATCCAGGCCGGAGCCAATGCGGTGTATCTGGGTCTCGACAAGCTCAATATGCGCGTGGGTGCAGTTCGCTCGTTTTCTCTTGCCGATCTTCCCGCCGCCCACAACCTCTGCCAAGAGGCCGGCGTCAAACTCTATCTGACGCTCAATACCATCATCTTCGAAAACGAACGGCGCCAAATGCGCGCGATGCTGGACGCCGCCGCACCCTACATTGATGCCGTCATCGCAAGCGACTGGTCCGTCTTCGAAGCTTGCCGCCGGCGAGGAATCGTGGCGCATGCTTCCACCCAAATGTCCTGCGCAAACTCGGATGCGGCAAAATTCCTCCTCTCGCAGGGAATACGCCGGATCGTCCTCGCGCGCGAATGTTCGCTGCATGAGGTTTCGCAAATCGAGCAGACGATCCGGCCCCTCGGCGGCGAAATCGAGGTTTTTGTCCATGGAGCCCAATGCGTCGCCGAATCGGGGCGCTGCTTCTTGTCGCACTTCGCATACGGGGCTTCCGCAAACCGCGGAATGTGCCAACAGCCCTGCCGCCGCCCTTTTACCATTATTCGCGAGGATGAAAACGAGGGCAGTCCGCGCCCGCGGGCCGAATTCGCCGTCGGCGCCCACACCATCCTTTCCGCCCGGGATCTTTGCTCGCTCCCCTTCTTGGATCAAATTTTGCAGGCCGGCGCCGCTTCCCTGAAAATCGAAGGACGCGCACGCCCGCCCGAATATGTCACAACCGTTGTTGGCGCCTACCGGTGCGCTCTAGATGCCATCCGCGATGGAAAATGGTGCAAGGAACTGGCCAACGAACTGGTCGAACGATGCGCCTGCGTCTACCACCGCCGCTTCGGACTCGGACTCTTCCACGGGCGCCCCGGAGCAGATCAATTTACCGACAACGATGAAAATCTCGCCACCCGTCAAAAACGGAATGTCGGCGTCGTCGAACACGATTATCCACGCGCAGGATTTGTCCAGATTCGCGTCCAGGACCATGCTTTCAAGATCGGCGACAAACTCTCGATCCAAGGCCCTACCACCGGCGAAGTCTCGATGATCGTCGATTCAATCCGACACGATGATCTTGTCCTTTTCGAGGCCGTGCGCGGCGATTGGTACACCATCCCTCGCCCCGCCCGCATGCGCCCCGGCGATCGCGTCTATCTCATTCGCCCCGCCCCCGGCTGCCGGAAGCAAGACGGATGCTGACACATGGCCGTTTCGCTACGCACCCCTTTCGGATATACGTGCCGGAGCAAGCGACTTTTCCCTAAAACGAAAAAAAGCAAATTGCTCTGTCCCCTCCGATTCGATGATCATGACGCTTTTCCCGCAACAGAACTTTCACACCTCCTCATAAACTGTCTTTCGAGGGAGTTAGATTCGTGATCTCCAGGATTTTAATCGTTGCGCTTGCCGCTCTCTGCCTTCCGGCGAAAGCCGGCCAGGTGGCGACCCCTACCGTGCCACCGCCCGTTTTCTTCGATACAGAAAGCCAGGCGAATGCCCCACTCTCCACAACGATGATGAATGACGCACGGATTTTCCGCGTGAACGTATCGCTTTGGGCAACACCATCCAACAATGTAGAAATCGCTTTCGGTTCATCCCGGAATGCAGACAAAGTCCTTCTGCCGGGCGACGAATCGTTTGCCGTCGGATGGGAAAATGGCGCATGGTTTCTCTCCTCGCCCGCGACTTGCGTCCGTTCGATCGCATTCGGGGATTCCGCACATCGTTCTCTTTCGCTTATTTTGCGGATTCGCGCGGATGGTTCTCCTCTCTCTCTTGAAATAGAAGACTCAACCGTAGGTGGTATATTCACGAACTTGTCAAAAGCGCCGCCGGCATGGCTCTTTTCCCGCGACTGGGATGCCGTTCGCTCGACGATTAGGGGAACTGATGCTCACAACGAAACGGTTTCCGTTCACATTGCTTCCGATTCGGGATTGTTGATGCTTCGCTGATTCGATTCATGACCGGTATTTCAGCCCAGATTCTTGCCGTCGTCCTAGCCGCCACATGGTGCGGCTTTGGACTCTATGGTATCGCACGGATATGCCACCTATCCCCCCATGTCCGTCCGGAGAACAAAATACCTCTCCTCGCCATCTTTGTCGCTGCGGTTGCAATCGGTGGCACAAAACCGAAAACACAGGGCCTTTCGTCCATGCGCCAACGGTTGACAACGGAGGCGATAGCCGAAAAACCTGCTTTCGCTCCCGTCGAAATACGCACAAAAGACATTGGTTTTCGCACGGAATCCGCCTCCGCGGTTGAAATAGAAGACTGGCGAAAACATGGTTCGGCTTCCGGGGGCGTATGGCTCGACTTCGGACAGCCGTTTTTCAAAATGGGGACAAATCTTGTTTCTAGGGTATATGTCACGGCAAACGGAACCATTTCCTTCTTCTCGATGCGTCGACCTCCTATCGGCTCCAAGCTTCCCGATGGAACCGGTCTCCCGTCCCTCGCGCCGCTTCTGGCTCCCCTTGGAATGATTCCGGAAGCATATTGGTCAAAAACCGGCGCGGCCTCACGCTTCTGGCACGACCTGCTTCCCGGAAATGGACGCGTTTTTACTTGGGAAAACGCTTTGCTGGACCGGAGTCCTGGCCGTCGCGTATCCTTTCAAGCCGAACTTCACCCCTCCGGCGACTTCACTTTCCGCTACAACTTCACGGACGCTCTTGAGCCCCCGGCAACGAATTTCGTCATTGGCGCCCAATTTGAAACATTTGGCGCAAACGCCCTCGCTCATCTCGGAACAAATCCCTTTTCCGCCATCGTTTGGCGCCTGAATGGCGAATGCATCACCAATGGCGTCTCTATCGCAGATGTCCTCTATTCAAATGGCGTTCTGCAAACACCTGTGCAATTCGCAATCAAGTGGAAAAACACCTTCGGCATCGTCCCGAACACCGATACCGACACGGACGGGCTCTCCGATTGGCACGAAACATTTCTCTTCGACACCGATCCAAATCTCGCAGATACGGACGGGGATGGTTTCGACGATGCTGCAGAACTTCATGCCGGCACAAACCCGCTCGATTCAGACGAGAATGGCGACGGAATCCCGGATGGAATCTCACCTGGCGATTGGACTTCCCATCAGCTTTGGGGAGAAATCGCCGGCGAAACAAATATCGTCCTTTCTCTCGACACTCCTCTCCCGGCTGGACAATCGGCAACTCTCCTTCTTGGCAATCTCGCGATTCCATTGAAATCGCCCCGCTCATGGAATCTGCGTATTCCGGAAGGACCGGCTACGCCGTTTGAACTTAGGACAATGAATGGCACCGGCGTCTCGCTTTCTCTTTCGGAACCGGCGACTGGAGCACGCGCCCCTATTCATCTGAACGATCCGGACAATGTCTTCCGCATTTCGCCATCGCCGTCGCCTCGCTCCGTTGCTCCTTCCGGCGCTTCCATCGGGGGCTCCGGGCATCTGTGCGTATTCGACGTCCGGTTTGTCGACTATGATACGGGAAATTCCGTTCCGGAGAACACGTGCATCCATGACGAATCCGGAACCCGCCGTCTGACGCTCCAATTCTCGGACTCCACGCATTCCGGTATGACGCCGACTTGGTCTTCGCCGGCGATGTGCGATATCCCCGGATGGATCGAATTGTCTGTTTCGGATCGGCCTGGCGATACCGATACGGCCTTTGTCACCTATACTTCTCCGCAACTCATTTGCGGCAGCAAGTCGCTGACGGCATCCATCCATCGGTGTGAGGGTGGCCGGCTTGATTGGTGCTACGCCTGCGGCATGCTCCATGGCGCAACCGATCCGCATGCCTGCCCGCATCAAGACGGATGCCCGGCAAAAACTGATGGATTGCCGTCCTGCACATGCCCCATCCCTGTTGTCCGTGTAAGCGGAACCGGAACAAGCCTCTCCGAAAACACCGTCATCGATTTTCCGTCCGAGGCCTTTTGCTGCTGCTCACGCTCCTCCCTTTTTACGTATGCACGATTGACGCATATCGACTCAAATCTTGCGATATGGGAACAAATCGCGCCGTCAAACTGGGTGGATGCGGCACAATGTCCAAATGCAGTGACAATTTACGCAACGGCCGAATCGGGAAGTGTCCCATCGGAAATCAGCTACGAACTTGTCCGTCGCCATTATGGCGAAGACGGCTCGGTCGTATCAAACGAGGTCTTTGGAACAAGAACCCAAAAGATTTGGGCCGTACAGATTCGTCATGAACCCGTAACAACGGACGACATCAACGGTTTCTCCGTAAATCCAAGCGGTATCGTTCTTGGACACGATGCGAGATTTCGATTCTCGATTGAACCATCTGAATTTCCCTCCAATTTGGTCTCATGGTCGGCTTCTCCCAGAAATCGCATTTCATTTCCGTACGGAAACTTTGGGACAGAAGTTATTGTTCGCGGAGAAAACCTGGGAGAAGCGACGCTGATAAGCCGCATCCTAGGCTATGCCGGGCCACCGGTAATCTGTAATGCCGCTGTTGTTTCCGAGACAGTTGTTCCCATTCATGCTTTCATCATCTGCGATGTAAATGGGGAACCCGCGGCTAATGACGCCACGATTCTTGCAAACATCAACGAGGTCAATGGTATTTATTCTCAAGTTGGAATCAAATTCAACGTCGTTTCTTTTGAATCCATCACAAATCAAACCTGGCTTTTTGTTTCTAAAAATTCTTCTGGCATTTGGCCACTTTTTTACGATATCGTTTCATACACAAACAGATGCGGAGGGTTTGAAATGTATTTTACAAAAACAATCCAGTCTGCGAACGGACTTACAAACCCCAGTGGTATTGTCATCGCAAATTCCGCCAATGCCAATACAATTGCGCACGAACTCGGCCATGCGCAAAAATTAAAGGACGTTTATGCCAAATCCCCCGACATGTCTCTTACTCTGACGGGAATGGTTCATCGTATTCGGCTTCCGAATGATTGGGGAACTTCTTCTAATGAAGGCTACTATCCCTCCGGTCTTTCTCAATCGGCACTTGTTTCACGTTTGCTGATGTATGGTCACGGGCCGGCAAACAAAAGAGATTTGCCGTCTGGAGATATAGATGCCGTATGGCGAGACTCTCCATCACATTCATTCTCCGCAACCAATGCACCAACGGGGTTCTTCCTTCATGCCGCCCCTCGATCGACAAACAATTGATATGAAAAGACTTCTCTGCTTCTGTATCGTTATGTTTTTGGAAATAACCTGCAAAGCCCTTGAGCCAACTGCCTTGACGAATATTGCGTTGCTGGTCAAAACGCGTGGCTTGGAATCGGAACATGCCAGCTCCGAGATTATGGCCTCCATCGCAGAAAAAAACGGTTTGACCCCGAAAGACTGTGCGGATGCCCTTCATTTAGTCTATGCCTTGTTTCGAAATTCGACAAATTCATTTGATGTTGGATGCTGTCAACATGCCGTCTCCCTCCTCGGAGAATTCGGGGGAACAAATGCAATTCCCCACCTGCTTTCCATTTTGGAAAATGACGAAGGACTATTTCGATTCTACGCCGGACAAGGATATCTTCATGTCGTTCGCGCCAGTCCTGACTTGATGTCTCCAGTAAAGGCGGCAATAGCTCGCTCGACCCGACAAGGTGAAACTTTTGCCCGTGAAATCTATCGGCAAGCGGTTTTTGATCTGACTTATGATACCCCCCCTCCTGACTATCATCGAAACCTTCTACGATTTCTGCTTGAACAGTCAACCGTCGAATGGAATGAAAGACGTATGCTGGACGAAATCCTTTGCCGTGAAATCCCAAAATGGCGGGCAAGCACGCAACGCGCGGAAAATGCCGCAAAGATGATACGAAATCACCCGGACGACGCAGAACTTGTCGCCTTTTTCCAAATGGTGCGGACAAATGCCATCGAATCCGCCAAAATGAGCCCTTCCGCAAAACGAACGCCCGCAGATTCGCCGTCACCGGCAGATAGCCTCTCGCAAACAGCCGGCCCGTCGGCCGAAACCGATCCTTGGGCCGGACTCCTCGACGATCTCCCGGAAAAGAAGCCGTGGATCCCGCCACCGGACGCTGAACCGCCGCTCTGATTCGAAATTGCCCTAAACCCCATACGCCGCAGCCGGCATGGCTCTTTTCCCGCGACTGGGATGCCGTTCGCTCGACGATTAGGGGA
>JBJEVW010000253.1:0-9353 GCA_051884735.1 Kiritimatiellia bacterium
GAAGACACCCTTTTCCCATGTGCCTTGGATCTTGTTCCCGTCTGCGAACGTAAAAACGCCATCGCCATCGGGTGCATTGTCTTCCCATGAGCATTCGAGTGTATCGCCGTTTGCGTAGCAGTAGGTTCCGGCGCCATCCTTTTTGCCTCTAGCGAAATGGCCGATATAGTATTCGCGGCCCTGTTCGCCAATCAGCAGGACGCCGAAGCCCTGCGGTTTTCCGGCCATGTTGGTCTTGCCGAAGTAGAAGGTTCCATCGGAAAGCGAAACGATGAAGGGGAGCGAGACGAGTTTTGCGTACCGATCGGTGGCGGAGAGTGATTTGTCCCGGAAAATGGCGATAACGGCCTTGACATCGTCGTCGGATGCTTCGGCGCGAACGGAGGGCGTGGCAGCGGGGAAAACTGGCGCGGGGGCGGAAGCGTTTTGCGGTGTAGCTGCCGGCGCTTCTCCGTTGCCTTGAGCCAGAGCCGGGGCAGGCTCATTCGCGGGCTTTTCGGGATTCAGAAGATCGCGCGTTTCACCCTGTGCCAAATCGAAAGCGGTATGGCCTTTGTTGTCGAGGAGTCCGGTTTTGGCATGTGCTTTTAGGAGGGCGCGAACGGCATCGGTGGCGTTTTCCTTTGCGGCGATGTGAAGCGGGGTGGAGAAATCGCGATCCAGCGCATTGACATCGGCACCGGCTTGGAGGAGGGCTTCAATGGCCTCGGCGTTGTTGGTCTTGGCGGCAAAGTGGAGTGCCGTAAAGCCATTTCTGGCAATCGCATTGACCTTTGCGCCCTTTTTCAGGAGAAGGCGAATGGATTCGGTGCTGCCGGAATTGGCCGCCCAATGAAGAGGCGTAGTCTGCGATCCGGAAATGGTCGCGTTGATATTTGCGCCAGAGTCCGCGAGCGTGGAGATGGCCTCGAAGGAATTGCGTTGGGCGGCGTAGTGCAAAGGCGTAATCCCCTTTGAGGTCGGTCTGGAGACGCATGCCGGATCTGCCTTGAGGAAAGCGTTGACCTGTTGAATATCGTTGACAGCAATTGCGCCGAACACATCTCCTTGGGAATTGTCTTGTGCAAAAAGGCGGAATGGTGCCGTAGCGAGGAAGAGGGCCAGACATCCAGAGGAGCAAATCGAGCGAGAAACGTTGAGCGTCATGGGAATAAAGGTAGACAGTGAATTGCAAAGAAGAGAAAGGCTATCGCACGGACGGCTTTATGTCCATCCTCAAGGTTTGGGGACAGAGGAGTCGCAAAGCATGCGGGCGTACGGAGACATGGATATCTGCGTCGCAATCGAGCAGTTCGCCATCGATTTGGATGGGCTGTGCGGAAGGGCGATGGATATCCAGAGTTGAGAATCGTCGATAGAGGACATTGGGCAAAAGTTTGCAACCCTCATCGAAGAAAACGGATTCGAGCTTGAGGAGCATCGAAAAAGCATCGCGATGTTCGCCGGAGACGAGTTCCAGCAAGCCATCGTTTGCTTTTGCCGAAAGATCGATTCGTGCTCCACCGCCCCATTCGGAGAGATTTCCAATGGTGAAAAAGAGGGGCGCGGGGAGCGATATCTCTTCCCTGCCATCGATGGTGATGTACAGCGGCTGGGTTCGGTAGCCGATGAACGAGATGGCGGCGGCCAGCAAATAGGAGCCGATGCCGCGCATGGGAAGGTGGTTGTATTGCCGGACAAGGGCGGCATCCCATGCGACGGAAGCCGAGACGAGGAAGGGGCTGCCGTTGATGAAGCCGACATCCATATCGTAGAGGATTCCGTTGGCAATCTGTTTGATGCTTTTGGTGGGGGAAAGCGATTGGTTGAAATGCCGTGCAACGCCATTGCCGCTTCCGAGCGGAATGACCCCCATGGGAATATTGGTTCCGATGAGTTGGCGGCCGATGGAAGAAACGGTTCCATCGCCACCGGAAACGAGAATGCAGTCTGCGCCATCCGCCAGAGCGTGATCCAACATCGTCCGGCAGGCTTCCGGTGTATTCGGAAAGTACCAAGCAATATCATCGCACAACGGGGTCCAGTATTGATCGACAGCCTCTTGGATGGAACGCAGTTGCGTAATCCTGAGGCCGGATTTCCGGTTGTGGAAGATTCTGACTTTTCGAAATTGCATGAGGGAAGAAACCAAAAAAAGAAAGAGAACCGGAGCAAGCCGATTTTTTTGGGGGGGGCTTTGCCGGTTGATCGACTTCTCGCAGGATGAGGGGGATTGATTCGTTTGGCTCGCCCTGAAACGCGAAAATGGAAAGGTTCTTTCAATGGCTCAAGCATAGCATAAAGAAAAGACGATCCGCAAGAACGGACGAGAGCCGTTACAGGGGCGTTGGGGGCGGGTGGCACAGCCCTCGGCAAGACCCGAAGATGCGGAATGGCAAAGTTGCGTACCGCGGGGGGCATACAAGTCGGCAAATTGGCCACAGCGGGCGTAGAGAAATTGGAGAAAACGGTTTGAATTCAGGCTTATCTCGGTCTTTCGGGGAGGGATGATTCCAGAAATGAGACATCCTCTTCTCAACAACGGCTCAATCTATTGTCTCCGTCTCGCAAAAATGCCGCAGTCTTTTCCAAGTGTCGAAACGAAAACCCGCGTATAGGCGGTACGCGGGTTGGCGGCGCGAGTCGGGAGTCCCGACAGCCAATCATCGCGCCCTACCGCAACGGGACACGGGCGTGTGCGCAATGGATCTGTGCTTGGCCGCCGGGCCTCCCGGCCCCGTGGCGGCTCGCCACCCTCTGGGGAAACAAATAAACCCGTGCGGGCTCCTTTCGGGTGGTGATTGCCCTCATTATGGCGCAATCCGGAAAAAAGTTTCTCCTTTTCTTTTTGCCTGGCGAAAATGATTTTCGCCAGTATTTTCAGGTAAAAATGAAAACCTTGGGTCATTTATCACGGATTTTTCCGGGATAAGGGTGTTTGAATCAGGACCGACGCATTTCGATTTTCTGCTGACAATCAGTTGACCACGCGGAGAATGCGTCGGTCCTAATCTCCAATTTTCGATCTTCAATCGTCCGTCTTCAGGCTGGGACTGTCTGGTGTGCGTTGCGTGTCAGAACACTGAAAATGGAAGCCTGAAGATTGCGGATTGAAGATGAGGAGCGACGCCTTTATGATCTCCTCATGAAAACGGGTGTTGCTTCAAATGCGTCGCCCCTGGTGTTTGCATTTCCTTCGGTTGCGCGAGATACGGCTTTTTGATACCTTTTCCGCAGTCTTACGGCCGCACGAATAGGAATTCTATATGTTGTGGCGAAGGCGTTGTTCCGGATCAATCCGATTCGGACGAAAATCTATTTCACCAATCTTTATTTTCTCCCAAAAGGGAAGGAGTTATCAGTGTCGAACGAAACTGCCAGTCGCCTTCAGAAGCGCGGTCTCATCATTGACCTTGACTACGTCGTGCTAAATGGCGTTGAGATTGTCGCGAATGCCTGGGTTGAGGCTCTCAAGCATATTGGTATGGAAACGGTCTCGGAATCCACCTTTGCCCGCTACTTGTTTGGCAAGCGTGCGGCGGAAGGGCTTCGTGCGATTGTGGGCATTGGCGACAGGATTCCGAAAGCGCAAGCGACGGCGGCTGCGGCTATTACGGATGGTTTTCATGCTGCGGAGCCATCCGGCCCGGTCTTGGAAGCGGCGAAGCTTGCTCTTGAAGACGGGGATTCGGTTGTTTTTTTGACCTCTCATGGTGTGGACTTTGCCGAAGAAGCGCTTCGCAAGGCCGGCATTGAGAATCCGGTTGTTGTCGAGGACGAGTCGCCGAGCATTTGCGAATACAGTGCCGAGACCTGGGCGAAAGCCATTGCCAAGGCGGGCGTTCCGGAGCGACTTTGCACAGCCTGTGTCGCGACGGCCGCCTCTGCCCGCATTGTTTTGCTCAAGGACGTTCGGGTTATAGCCTTTCCGCACCGGATTGTTTCGTTCCAGGATTATTCCGGGGTCCAGATGCGGGCCGACGCGAATACGCCGGTCGAGGAAATCACGTCGTTTTTAAACTCGTAACGAGTTGTTGCCCTCGGGTTGAAGTCGTGTGACGATTGCCTTCGAAAAAGGAACGGCGAACGTATGCGACGCAAGAAAAAGGAATACAGACATGGATGCTCCATCCTACGAAAAGATTCTGGAAGAAGCTTCGCGAATGGTCGAGGTTTTGCGCAGTCTTTCGAATGAGTTTCATTCCGTATCCCGGCTTTTGATTCAAACCTTGAAGAATGGCGGAAAGGTGCTGACGGCAGGCAATGGCGGCAGTGCTGCGGAAGCCATGCACATGGCGGAGGAGCTTTCCGGGCGTTATCACTTGGATCGGAAAGCGCTTCCCGGGCTTGCTCTTTGTGCGGATGGAACGGCGTTGACCTGTATCGGCAACGATTATGGGTTTGACCATATTTTTGCGCGACAAGTGGAAGCATTCGGCAAGGAAGGCGATGTCTTGGTGCTATTCACGACGAGCGGGAACAGTGCGAATTTGTTGGCGGCTGCGGAAGCGGCGAAAAGTCTCGGCATCAAAGTTGTTGCCCTCACGGGTCGTGGCGGCGGTGCGTTGTCGGCCTTGGCGGATTACCGGCTTGACATTTCCGGAGTCGGCGGTGCGCATGTCCAAGAAGGGCATCAGATTCTGTTGCATGCCTTTTTCGAGCAAATCGACGCAGCGTTTGCGGCGGATTAGTTTCGGCCATGTTCCGGGAGGTGTCGCGACCGGGGGCCGGAACCGTTCATCATAGGAGAAGAGAGTTATGCGTTTTCGTTTTCCGGCGTTTCGCTGTCTGGTTTTCGTCCTGTTCTTCGGCATGTCCTCCTACACCGGGGCATCCGTATCGGCCGTTCTTTCGGTGCAAGCCAAGTTATCCGAGTTGGAGTATGTTCGAGGCGAAGACATTCTACTTACGGTGCAGATTCAGAACACCGGGACGTCGGTGTTTGTGGTAGATGACTATGGCGAATATTTGAAGAACAAAGTTTCGCTTGTGGTCCGTGAGGCGGAAAGCCAGCGATTGCTCTCGCCGATTCAAGGTGAGACAGCGCTTGCTCCGGTTGCAACAGAGTTGACGGTTCCGCCGGGAGACATGCGCGAAGTCACGGTCAACCTTTCGCATTTGTACGATCTTTCCAAGCATGGCCGCTATCAGGTGACGGTTCTTCTGGAGCGTGGCGCGGAGACGGCGGTCTCGCGGATTTTGTCTTTTTCGCTTGTGGAAGGGATTGAAATCATTTCGGCCCGGAATGCCTTTTCGAGCGATGAGGCGCATTCGTACACCTTCACGCTTCTGTATTGGGAGCGGAGCAAACGGCAAGACTTGTTTCTCCGGATCAGCGATCCGGCCCGCCGCAATCGCATTGCGGCCTTTGTTTCGCTGGGGCCGCTCGTCCGCGTATCCGATCCGACGATGACATTTCAGGGCACCTCGTCGGTGACGATAGTCCAACAGACCGGGCGCGATCATTATGCGCGAACGGTGTTGGACATCAGTCGTTTACCGGTTCGGGTTGTCGACCGGGAAGACAACCTTTTGAGTGGCGAAGCACTCGAGCAGCAGATACAAACGCAAACCGTTACGCGGCATTTGCTTTCTCTTCCCGACAAGGCCAAGCCGAAAAAGAGTGGCAAGGATTATTTCGGGCACTGATTCCAGGGAAGGGGGGGGAAAAAAACTTGACGGCCTTGCATGCGACTCGATTTCCAGCTGGCGATTTTTTCGGAGCTCTGCTACAATAGGGTCAAGGTTATCGAGATTTGCGTCCTCGCGCAAAAGAGAATCGCCTCTTGATTTCCATTATCGAAAGTTCATTTTTTATGAAAGTATCAGTTGATTTTTGTGTTGTTGGCGGTGGCATTGCCGGACTTTGCGCGGCGGTCGCGGCCGCGCGGCATGGCGCGAAAGTTGCGCTTGTCCAGGATCGTTCGGTTTTGGGCGGCAATGCCTCCAGCGAGATTCGCATGCACATTTGCGGTGCGCACGGGAGCAATCGTCGCGAGACGGGGCTTGTCGAAGAGCTGTTTCTCGACAATATGCGGTATAATTCCTCGGCCAGTTGGCCGGTTTTCGACACGGTTCTATGGGCGAAAGTCCGGGCGGAAAAGAATATTCAGCTGTTTTTGGATTCGTCGGTCAGTTCGGGGATGGTCGAGGATGGACGGCTCCGGACGGTTCGCGCCTGGCAGTCGACCACGGAAGAATGGATTGAAATTGAAGCGAAATTGTTTGCCGACTGTTCGGGCGATTCGGTTTTGGCTCCCATTTCTGGAGCGGAGTTCCGGTGGGGGCGGGAAGGGCGCGAAGAATTCGGCGAAAGCGAAGCGCCCGAGAAGCCGGACAGTTGCACGATGGGAAACAGCATTTTGCTGCAAGCGATGGAGTTTGCCACCGAGCAGCCGTTCACGCCGTTTCCGTGGGCCTACGATTATTCAAAGCCCGAGAATCGCGAGTGGCTGAACGGGCGCTGGTGCGACATCACGCGTACGAATCTCTGGTGGATTGAAGTCGGCGGCATGGGCGACTGTATCAAAGACACGGCAACGCATCGTGACGAGTTGCTCAAGATTTGCTATGGTGTATGGGACTATGTGAAGAACCATGCACCCGACAAGGATCGTTGGCGCAATTTCGGTTTGGAATGGGTTGGCGCGTTGCCCGGCAAACGTGAAACCCGCCGTTACGAAGGCGACCATATCATGACGCAGCAGGAAGTGCAGGACGGCGGACGTTTCGAAGACATTGTCGCGTATGGCGGTTGGTCGATCGACAACCACTATCCGGAGGGCTTCTACCATCGAGGAGAGGGCACGAAGTATACGAGTTGTCCTTCGCCGTTCGGCATTCCGTTTCGTTCGCTTTATTCCCGCAATGTTCCGAATCTTCTGTTTGCAGGGCGGAACATTTCCTGTTCCCATGTTGCGATGAGTGCGACACGGGTGATGGCGACATGCGGTTTAGAAGGGCAGGCGATCGGCGTTGCTGCCGCGATTGCGGTTCGCGATGGACTGGAGCCTCTCGCCGTGTACGAAACCCGTCTGGACGAGTTGCAGCGTACGCTTCAGGACGATGATTGTTGGTTGCCCGGCAAGTTGCGCGACATTCGCGGCGTTTGCGCGAAAGCCAAATTGGAAGGCGCCGGTGAAGGCGTGGAACGGCTTCGGGACGGCATGGAGCGCGATTATGATGACGGTGAACATGGTTGGCGGGCACCCTTCGGAACGGCTGCGACCTATCTCTTTGACGAAGCGACCGACCTTCATGAAATTCGGCTTGTTTTCGACTCCGACTTGAATCGCGCCGATAAAGGGCGTCCTCAAGGCACATCGTACGATTCCATCAAGCAAGGGCGTTTCTTCCGTGCTTTGGGGGATCCTTGCTACCATCCGCCGAAGACGCTTGTCCGCGATTTCCGCCTTTCGGTATTGACGGATTCCGGCGAGTGGGTTTCCGTTGCCGATGTCAAGGACAACTTTCAGCGGTTGGTCCGTATTCCCATCAACGGAAAGAGCGTAAAGGGACTTCGTCTCATTCCGCTATCTGCCTGGGGTGCCATGGAAGCGCATGTCTTTGCGTTTGACGCCCGGTAGATACCCGCAATAACCGGAGGGGCTGATGGGTGTCGTGTGCCGCTCCGGTTCGTTCTCCGCATGGCTGGTTGACTGATCCTCCCGTGCTTCATCATGTTCCAATTTTCGGATTTCTCTATGCAAAAGAAACAGGTCGAAAAAGTTTTTGTCATCAATCCTGAAAAAGCTCCCATCGGGTTGCGGAACGTTTTTTCCCGTCGGCTGGTCGAGCGTATGGTCGGGCTTACAAAATTGGACCGCATTGTTGCGGATGCGCGCGAGTTGATTTCCCGGAATGCG
Organism: Kiritimatiellia bacterium; assembly: GCA_051884735.1. Taxonomy (GTDB): domain Bacteria; phylum Verrucomicrobiota; class Kiritimatiellia; order RFP12; family UBA3636; genus JAEDLN01. The sequence goes on from JBJEVW010000253.1 coordinate 7,845, forward strand.
AGCACGAATTTCAATGATGCCATTCTCGATGGGATGGGGGTCAAGACGGAAGTCCTCGAAGAGGATTTGGCGAAGATTCCGAAAACGGGACCGGTCATTGTGGTTGCAAACCATCCGTTTGGGGGGCTTGAGGGTGTTGTCTTTCTGAAGATTCTCGGGATGGTTCGACCGGATTTCAAGGTGATGGCGAATTATGTTTTGTCGGCCGTCCCGGAAATGCGGCAGAACTTCATTTTTGTGGATCCTTTCGGCAGTTCGGAAGCGAAGAGCGCGAATCGCCGTCCATTGATGGATACCATCCGTTGGTTGAAAGAAGGGCACATTTTGGGGGCATTTCCTGCCGGTGAGGTTTCCAGTGTTGATTTGAAGAGTCGCATTGTGCGCGATCCGCCATGGTCTACCACGATTGCCGCCATTGCGCGCAAGACGGGGGCCACCATTGTTCCGATGCATTTCATGGGGCGCAATCCGCGGTTTTTCCAGTGTGCCGGCGTTGTGCATCCGCGGCTTCGCACTGTTCTGTTGCCCCGCATGATGTCCAGGTTGCGCGGTCATAGCGTGACGGCCTTTATCGGCACGCCGATTACGCCTTCGGAAATCGCGAAGATTCCCGATGACAAGGAGTTGACGAAGTATATGCGTTTGCGTTCGTACTCTTTGGAAGGGCGTGCCGATCCGAAGAACCGGACCATTTTTCCGCGTCTTCTCAAGCGCAAGGTTGTATCCGCTCCGCAAAAGGCGATTATTGACGAAACGCCAACAGAAGCGATTGAGAAGGAGATTGCGCGTTTGCCGGAGGATTCCTTTCTGTTGGCAGGCAGCGGGCTGAAGGTCTACATTACGCAATTGGGTGTGGATTCGGCGATTTTGCGCGAGTTGGGCCGTCTTCGCGAGATTACCTTCCGTTCGGTCGGAGAGGGGACTGGGCGCGAAATGGATACCGATGTTTTCGATCCGTATTACCACCATCTTTTCCTGTGGCATGAAACGGATCGCAAGATTGTCGGGGCCTACCGGTTGGGTCTGACGCCTGAAATCATGGCGAAATTCGGTGTGGAGGGGCTTTATACGCATACGCTGTTCCGATACGATGAAAAGCTGATCAAGCAGATCCAGCCGTGCATCGAGATGGGGCGCTCGTTTGTCCGTCCGGAGTATCAGCGTGCCTTTGCGCCGCTATTGATGCTATGGAAAGGGATTGGCACGTTCATTGGGCGGCATCCAGAATATACGACGCTTTTTGGTCCGGTCAGCATTACGGCGGCCTATCGCGATTCTTCCCGGAACATGCTCTTGCGTTCGTTGCGGCTTTCCAATTTCTCGAATGAGTTGACGCGTCTCGTGAAGCCTCGCAATCCGCCTCGCAAGGGACGCAAGGCCGAGTGGAAGAATCCGTGCTATGATGATTTGCTTTCCGACACGGATTTGGTCAGCAATCTGATTGCGGATATCGAGAAAGACCACAAATCGATTCCCGTTTTGATCCGCCAGTACATCCGGTTGGGCGGG
>JBJEVW010000254.1:0-1260 GCA_051884735.1 Kiritimatiellia bacterium
TGACACAACGGCATCCAGAGATACTTCAAGGGTTAGTTAATTTGAGAACAGTACAATAGCGTCCAGCAATTCTTCCCGCCGACAAAAAGTCCGCCACGCCTTTGACATGTTTCTGCGCCTTGCAGGCAAAGTAGGCAATCACAAGAATCGGCAGAAACAGGACAATCCAGTCGAGTATATTCATGAAGTTTCAGTTCGTTTGTATCAAAAGCCGGGAGGGGAGGAGAAAAAGGCGCTTCGCCACCATACAGAGCCGCTTGGCTCTGTTTCACCATTCAGGAGAACGAGCCTTTCGATTCATGATCGTCTCCTTCTTGCGGCAACCGGAAAAGGTTATCGTTTTCGTTGAGGGTTGTACATTCCGATTTTCTTCTTGCCTTTTTGGACGGAATTGCGACGCGCGGATTCAATGGTTTCCTCGCTGAAAAAAAATCCTGTTCCGTCTAGCGTGTTCCGAAAGTTGGCATCCCCGTAGGCCTTGTACCAAATCGAAACGGTGGTTGGACGCCGGTGGCTTCAATGCAGTTTCACGCTTTTCCACTTTCCCATCGGCATCGGCAACGGCACCATCGTCTCGCGTCCGTTCCGCTCGAATCGCAACAGATCCAATTGTCGACATTGCGATACAATCCCCCAAACGCCAGATGCGACATCCCACTGATGCTCGCCCGCAAAGGCCTTTTCCCCGCGACCATTCCTCCGCGCATTCCCCCTTCCTCGCCTGCGTCCCGTTGCGGGAAGGCGCGATGTCTCCCGATCGCGCCGCGGCGCGACGGCGCGGTGCGCACCCTCGCCACCGCGCTCACACGAAAACCCATAAAACCGGCACGGACTGTCAGGCCTCCCGGCCCGCCCCCTTCACTCGTCTTCGGTGGCAATCCCGCCACCAAGCTGAATCGTGATGCCCTCGCTCTCAAACGCCCGTACACTCGCACGCAAGACACGCGACAGCTCGGTTATCATGCCGTAATAGACAAATGGATCCTTGACGAGAACGCTTGTGCGGACTTTGAGCGGAACGCCTTCCGAAACGCTTTTTCGGATGTACGCCGCAAAAAGCTCGGAGACTTCTTGCGCGGCTTGCGGGGCGCGTTTCTGAAAGTCACGCCGCGATTCCGTGCAGTAAACCCGCCCGATTGCTTGCTCGTCTGCCAGACACCGGATCAAAATCTGTTCATTCTCGCGAAGCAATTCAAACGAACAGAGAACTTCAACGGGCTCAATCGGAGGAGGTGTTTTTTCTTCCGGTTTCTCTTCCGG
>JBJEVW010000254.1:1360-9353 GCA_051884735.1 Kiritimatiellia bacterium
TCTTCCGGTTTCTCTTCCGGCGTTTCTTCTGTCGGTTTCTCCTCCGGACGCGCCTCTTCCGTCTTTTCCTTTTCGCGACGCTCGGCTTCTTCTTTTTCAAAGACCTCCAACAGAGCCCGCGCACGCAATTCAATGCGCTCCTGCGTGGAAAGGAAGAGATCACGATGCTGCTGCGCGTATCCCTCCGGACGCTCTTCCGCCGGAATCTCCTCCCAGAGACTGTCGACATACTCGGCTCTCCATTTTTGGAGCACTTCTTCACGATAAAACGGAACCAACGCTTCCATATCGGCGGCAACGCGCCGTTCCGTCAACGCCGTCCGGATCAGATCCGCCTGCCCGTCCACAATCGAATGCTGCCGATTGCGTGCCTTGCGACCAAGGGCAAACCCGCGTTGAATCAGTTCCAGGACTTTCCGTTCCGATTCTTCCATGAGCGGCTGCTCGTCGATAACACGGGAAAAATCCTCCATCTGCGCAAATTCCCGCCATTCGCGAATCGTTCCGTCCCAATCCGGTTGGGCACAGACAAAATCGACCAGTGCCGGCTCCGGATACCAGGAACGATCCTGAAGCCGCGGAAACAACTGCTGAACCTGCATATCCGAACAAGTTTCGCGTGCCGCTTTCACTTGCGGCAGGAAAATGTTGTCGACCGTCTCCGTCACGACCTTGCGGATTTCCTCGTTTTGCTCGATTGTTTCCTCCATCCATGGCTTTTCGGCTTGCCACTCCTCTTCGCCGTCCATCGCGGCCACCCGCGCAAATACCGCTTCTTTCAATTGTGTCTGGAGAAGCGGACGAAACGCCTTGATGGAATCGTCCAGCCTGCGGTGCTCGCGAGGCGACGCCTCGATTTTCGCCAAAAAGTCCTCCGGCTTCGAAGAAGTCCGCGTCTCGCGAATCAACTGCTCCAAACGCTGAAGCGCACGTTGCCCGGCAACTTGGGAAAGTGACGCACGAACCGACGGAAACAGACCGTACGAAAATTTTCCCTTCCCGTTTCGCTCGTCCGTCCGTTTCCGCCAGAACACATCCAAACCATCGGACAATTCCGCTTTTATGCGATCCGGAATCCTGCTGCGCACCTCCGTGCGCTCCAGCCAATACCATTGCTCCTTGCGTTGCTTTTCCGCCTCTTTGACAAGCGGCTCGGCGAAAACTTTCGTGAGATACGGGACATTTTCGGCAAAGACGGGCATGACCTGCTCGGCAACAATACGCTCGGCAAGCAACCGCAAAAGCTCATCCCGGCTCTTGGTTTCGAATTCTTCCTCCGTCGGACGAACCGTTGATACAAACGATTGCCGCTGCAAGGCACAAGCCGTTTCTCGCGCTGTGGAATAAATGCGGCCGTAGTCACGGCGGACAACTTCATCCAACTTCCCGGACGGCAACGTGCTTACCTCTTTTACAAACGCTTCCCCGAGCAACTTGGATGGATCTACGCCATGGGAGAGTTTCTTCAAAACGGCGTCCGCTTCCGTCGCATACCGCGATGCAACCGAATCCCGGTATGTCGAGCGCAACGCTTCCCGTGCTTCCGCTGGATTCAGATAGCGGGCAGGCGCATTCGTCAAAGCCGCCGTCAGAATCTCCGGATTCGACGGCTCGGCAAGCACGTCCTGCCGCACACGCTCCAGCAAAAGACGCGCCGTCAGACACGCCGTACTCCGGTCAAATTCCTTCGACCCGAATTCTTCCGCAAATCCAACCTGGCAGTACGCAAGCGCCGCCAAACAAAACATTGTTCGTATCAATCTTTCGTATGTGCTCATCGTGTAAAAAACACCTGGTCAAAAGCGATTCCGGAAAGATTCCGTTTGCTGCCGCCCGGTGCAGATGGCGCCGGAGCCTAGAGGAGATGAAAAGCAACGCCGCAAGAGGCGGACGCTAGCCGACACCCGTCATGCGACGGGCCAAATATTCGGTCAGCCCTTTTTCAAAGGGTTTTGCCGTCGTCAGTGGAACATAATCCGCACGCATGCTGCCGCACCCGTCCGTCAAAAGTTTGACAAACTCCTGCACACGCGTGAGATAATCCGCACGGAACGACTCCGGATTGAGCTCCAATTCGTCCGGCCCTTCCAAATCCTTGAAATGGACAAAGGATTCAAACGGAAAATGCAGCTCCTCCTCCGCCATGATGTGGAGAACCACCAATTCGTCATGCCGGTAGTTGATGTGCTGGAAGGACTTCAGCAGATTCTTGGTGTCGCCAAACAAATCGCTGATAATGATGACAACGCTCCGCTGCGCGACTCGCTCCGCGACTTCGTCAAAAATGGGCGACAGCTCCGTCTCGCCACGCGGTTGCGCCGCTTCCAGAAAACGCAATATATTGAATAGCTGCCCCTTGCCGGATTTCGCCGGCAGATACTCGCGCACTTTCGTGTCGAACAACGTCAGCCCGACCGCATCCTGTTGCCCGTTGAACAACGAGGCAAGCCCCGCCGTCACATACTTGGCATATTCGAACTTCGACAGCCTGCGCCCTTCAAACTCGATGGCGGCATCGCCGCAATAGGCCATCGAACCCGAACAATCCAGACAGAGCATGACGCGGACATTCGTTTCGGCCATCGTCTGCTTGATGTAGTAACGATCTTTTCGGCCGTAGACCTTCCAGTCGATGCTCTTGATTTCATCGCCAGGCAAATACTGGCGGTAATCGGCAAACTCGACCGAGGCCCCTTTCTTGGAACTCCGGTGACGCCCGTTGATGAAACCGTTCATTCTGCCGCGGCAAGCAAACTCGCAGCGGCAGATGGTGGCGGTGGTTTTCGGCGGCAGCCACCGCATGAAACCGGGAAGTACGGATGCAGGCATACGGCTTAAATGTCCGCCAGGTCGGATGAACGGAGTACCTTCAAGAGCATCTTGACGATTTCATCGCTCTTGACACCGGCCGCTTCGGCGGCAAAGGTCGTGATGCAACGGTGGCGAAGCACCGGCAAGGCCACATCCACGACGTCCGCTGTCGTGCAATGGTGGCGACCATGCAATACGGCACGGGCCTTCGCGGCATTGATGAGCGACAACCCGGCACGGGGACCTGCTCCCCAACCAACCATCTCTTTCACGAAATCAGGAGCTTCCGGCTGCTTCGGACGCGTCGCACGAACCAAATTGCGGGCAAAGTCAATGACATGCGGCGCTACCGGAACGCGCTTCACGACATCCTGAATGCGCAAGACCGCATCGCCGTCCATGACTTTCTTGAGCTCGACATGGCGCCCGCTCGTAACATTCTTGATAATCGTGCTCTCGTCTTCGGCCGACGGATAATCGACGATAATATTGAACAGGAAACGGTCCATCTGCGCTTCCGGAAGCGGATAGGTGCCTTCCTGTTCAATCGGGTTCTGGGTCGCCAACACAAAAAACGGCTTCGGCAATGCGTAGGTTTGCGAGCCAACCGTAATGTGATGCTCCTGCATCGCTTCCAACAACGCCGCTTGCGTCTTCGGCGGCGTGCGGTTGATTTCGTCCGCAAGCAACATGTTCGTGAAAATAGGCCCCTTCACAAACCGGAAGGAACGTTCGCCGGTCGAACGGTTCTCCTCCAAAACATCCGTACCGGTAATGTCCGATGGCATCAAGTCCGGCGTGAACTGCACACGCTTGAAGCCTAAATCCAAAACATGCGACAACGTCGAAATCAAAAGCGTTTTCGCCAAGCCGGGAACACCCATCAGCAACGCATGTCCACGCGCAAAAACCGCAACAAGCACCTGCTCGACAACGTCCGCTTGACCAATGACCACTTCGCTGATGTTCGCGATCAGTTCTTTGTACTTCGCATTCAACTCATCGATGGTCTCAATGTCCGAGCCCGACATTTCAGGGGTCTTGTAATTCGGATCGATCTTGAGCTCCGGAGCTTTCCAGTCCCCCGTCGCGATCGCAGGGGCGGAAAACGCTTCCGGTGTGTAGGAAGACTCGGCCGCTTTCGCCGCTGGCACAGGTGCCGGAGCTTCGCTTGCCTTGGGTGCAGGCGCCGGAGCTTCGGGTGCCTTTGGTGCAGATGCAGCAGGTGCCTTTGGTGCGGGCGCAGCAGGTGCCTTTGGTGCAGGCGCAGCAGGTGCCTTTGGTGCAGGCGCAGGTGCCGCCGCAGATGCCTTGGGTGCAGGTGTAACAGTTGCCGCCGGCTTGCCCGCCGACTTGGATAAGACCGGTCCCTTCATCGAGGGCGGCAATTTTACCCCAGCCGGAAGAACCGGTTTGTTGGCGGAAGGCGGAAGCTTCAACCCGCTGGGAAGCCCGCTCGATGGCGTTTTCATCGCCGGTGCTTCCGATGGTGCGGACGAGGACGCCGAGGGCGCTTCTTCGGAAAACCGAACCGCTACATCGCCAAAAACAAGCATGTCGCCATCCTTGATCGGCGATTGCTCCGTCGGCTTCGTGTTGACTTTGGTGCCGTTCGAGCTGCCCGTGTCGACAACCCACCACTGGTCGCCGCGTTTCTCGAACCGGCCATGATGACCGGATACACTGCCTTCCAATACGACAATGCTGCAATCTGGATTGCGGCCAAATACAGCACCACTCGCCGGAATTTCAATTTCGTGCGAACCCACCGTGTCCGTAAAATAAATCTTTGCCATAATGACGTCTTCTTTCGCTCCGTCTTCAATTGTAATTTTTCCCAAACCTTTCACGGCCAAGGAAAATCTAAATGAGAAGCACGGACAGAATATCAAATACGCCAAAAAAATCCAACCCATATTTTGCACGCCGCGAATATCGGTTGAGAGAGTCTGCCATTTTTGCTAGCATCTCGTGAAAACGTTGTCATACCGATTCCACGCTTTTGTTCCACCCGGTCCGATGCCAAAAGGAACCCATTATGCAACTACAGCCTTTGGATGATTTTTATCGCCCATCTCGCCCACCCGTGGTAACAATCCTCGTTATTGTTGCCATTGTCGTGCTTCTTTTGGCTGTCCTGTTCCGTAGTTGCACGAAAAAGAGCGTTCGCGAATCCTCTGCTACGGCGCAAACCGAAGAAACAACTTCCACAAACGAACCAGAGGCAACAGCAGAATCCACTGCCGCAACCAAAGTCGCCCAAATGGACCCTGCCACACCGCCCCTGCTGACCAATGCAGAATTTGAACGAGCAGTTGCCGACTCCAATCAACTGCGCGCAAACGGAAAATACTACGACGCCCGAACCGTCCTGCTCAATGCGCTTCCCCGCGTTGATGATACCCGCCGCTCGACCATTGAGACCGCCCTCGGAAAACTCGCGACCGAAATCTATTTTACGCCACGGCCAGGCCCCGACAAGGTCGAATATGTCATTCAGGCTGGCGATTCCCTCAGTGCAATCGCATCTCGCTTTGTCTGCCCAAAGGAACTGATTCAAAAGGCAAACGGAATTCCCGATCCACGCAGGATTCGCCCCGGACAACGAATCGTCTTCCCGAATCATCCCAAGTTCCATATTCTCGTCTCCAAATCTTCCAATACGCTCGTCCTTTCCTTGAACGGTGCATTCTTCAAACGCTATGTCGTCAGCACCGGAGCCAACGCGAAAACGCCCGCGGGAACCTTTAAGGTGGTCGACAAGATTATGCACCCGGATTGGTGGACGGACGATGGCAAGGTCATTCCTTTCGGAGACCCGAAAAACATTCTCGGGACACACTGGCTCGCCCTTGAAGCGACCGGCGAAACCATGCGCGTATCGGGCTATGGCATCCATGGCACATGGGACGATTCCTCACTCGGTTCGCAGGCCAGCGCCGGTTGTGTACGGATGCGAAATGCCGAGGTGGAAGAAATTTTCACCCTCATTCCCCGTGGCACTCCCGTAACCATTGTAGAATAAAGGATTTCTCTGTGATCGCATTTGTCAAAGGAACCCTCTTTGCAAAAACCATCTCCAATACGTCCGCTACGGCAATTGTGGAAACGGCTGGCCTTGGATACGAAATCTTTGTTCCGCTTTCGACCTTCAATGGACTTCCTGCCGAAGGGGCAGAATGCATTCTCTATACGCATGACTATCTCCGCGAGGATACGCACGCCTTGTTCGGATTTGCCACACAAGAGGAAAAGAATCTCTTTCTTTTGCTGACAAGCGTTTCCAGCATCGGCCCCAAACTAGCCCTCTCCGCCCTCTCCGCATATCCTGTCCATCTGCTCAAAAGCGCCCTCGTGCAAGGCGACGTCGGCATTCTTTCGAAAATCTCCGGTATCGGAAAACGAACCGCAGAACGAATGGTGGTCGAACTAAAAGGAAAAATCAATCCCCTTGAAGCTTTGGCCAGCTCCGCTCCTTCGTCCGAAAATCCAAACGCAAAAACCGGCGCTCCCGTAGGACAAGCCGCACAAGAAGCCGTCCTTGCCTTGATCTCGCTTGGGTACGCACAAGACCAAGCCGTCAAAGCCGTTCAAAAGTGCGCCCAATCCATCCCCGGAGCGGACGCATTCTCGACGGCGCAATTGATTCAGGCCGTTCTCAACAATGCCGAATCCCGTTCCTGATAATCCTTTTCACTCCCCAATCCCATCCCGCAAGATATGAAGAAAACTGCCCAAAAGAAGCAATCCGCATACGCCGCCGCCGGTGTCGATATCGATGAAATGGACCGCGGTCTTGCCAAAATCAAGGCCGACGTCAAAAGTACACGCACCGCAGGCGTCATGAGCGATATCGGTCGATTCGGCGGGCTTTTCCGCTCCCCCGGCAAGGACATAATTCTCGTTGCTTCTACAGATGGTGTCGGCACAAAATTGAAGATTGCGAATCTTGCCGGCATCCATAACACCGTCGGCCAAGACCTTGTAAACCACTGTGTCAACGATATTCTCACGCAGGGCGCCACTCCGCTCTTCTTCCTCGACTATCTCGGCACCGCAAAACTCGATGCAGGCGTTTTCGCAAAGGTTATCTCCGGATTCTGCAAGGCTTGCCGCGAAAACAATTGCGCGCTACTGGGGGGCGAGACCGCTGAAATGCCCGGGCTCTACCCTGTTGGCGAATATGACCTCTGCGGTACGATTGTTGGCCAAGTGACACGCAAGGATCTCGTTCTCGGCGACAAAATCAAACCCGGCGACGTATTGATTGGACTCCCTTCTACCGGTCTGCAGACAAACGGCTACTCGCTGGCCCGTAAAATCCTCTTTGAAAAGGCAAAACTTTCGCTCGATGACTTCGTCCCGGGCACCCGCACCACCTTTAAAAAAGTCCTTCTCGCCGTCCACTCCTCTTTCTTGAAGCCCGTTCTCGCGCTTCGCGAAGCAGGTGTGCAGATCCGGGGCATGGCACATATTACCGGCGGCGGGCTTGTCGATAATGTGCCGCGCATGCTCCCGAAAACTGTGGACGCAGTCTTTGATGCCCGAGCGTGGAAAGTGCCGCCGATTTTCCGATTCTTTGAAAAGGCCGGCGAGGTCGATCCGCTTGAAATGTACCGCGTTTTCAATATGGGCATCGGCTATGTCATCTGCGTCACCCAAAAGGAAACCGCACTCGCCCTCAATACGCTCGAAAAGGCCGGCGCCAAACCGCTCCCGATTGGACGAATCGTCAAAGGCAAGGGAGTTTCCCGGATTGAAAACCTCCCCGAAAACATCGCACGCTGATTGGGTCAATCAATGGATCGTGAAATTGATTCCGTCCCATGCGTCGGCAAGGCCCGCATCCAATACCCATGCTCGGTGGACGCCTGGATGGTGCGTTGCGAGTTTCTGCGCTTGCAAAACACTTTTCCACAAGCAAAATTCCGGGAAGCCACCAAACTCGGCGATGAGTTGCAATCCGTTGCCGGACGCTTGCTGAAAAAGGTCGGCGGCAGTCCCGATTCACTTCTTTCCATTCGGATTGTCCGCGACTGGACGGCAATCGTCGGACAGACAATTGCCTCCCATGCCAGCCCAGCCGGATTGCAAAACGGCACGCTCCAGATTCGCGTAAACTCCCACACCTGGCTCGCTGAACTCCGGCGCGAACAGAATCTTCTCCTCGCCAATATCAATC
>JBJEVW010000255.1:0-2273 GCA_051884735.1 Kiritimatiellia bacterium
CTTTATAGGGGGTAAACTACTACTAAAACCAAGTTTACTTCTGGAAGCCACACAACTTTCGGAAAGACGGGTCGTGTGGGGGTATTTTGTGGACTTCCTCGGCATTTTGGATATCATATCCTCCGACCTCCAGAAAAAAAACAGAAGCGCATGGAATCCACATCAACCACAAACAACCGGTTTGCAGCCGAACTCGCCGCCGACATGTTCCGGCTCAAGAACGAGGGTCGCCTACGTCTCCTTCGCGATATTGCCCATGGCCCCGGTGCCATCGCCGAATGGCAAGGAAAGATCTACCGGAATTTTTCGAGCAACGACTATATGGGACTTGCCGGAGATATGGAGCTTCGGCGCGCATTCTATGCCCAGTTTCCCGATTTCGATTCTCCCGAACTCGCCCAATCGAGCGCTTCCTCACGCCTCCTCACGGGCAATGTCCCTGCGTATTCTCGCCTCGAAGAAACGCTTTCCGGACTCTACGGCAATCGAGCCGCCCTCGTTTTCAACAGCGGCTATCACGCAAATATCGGGATTCTTCCCGCGCTGGCCGGATCCAAAGACCTCATCCTTTCCGACAAGCTCAACCATGCTTCCATCATTGATGGACTTCGGCTTGCACAGGCCGAATTCATCCGCTATCGGCATCTCGATTTCCAGCAGCTTCACGATTTTCTGGCCAAGTATCGATCCAAATACCGCCGATTCTTTATCGTTACCGAATCGATCTTCAGCATGGACGGAGATTCCGCCAATCTGCAGATTCTGGTTCAGTTCAAGCGCGAATTTGACGCCATTCTCGTCGTTGACGAGGCGCACGCCGTCGGCGTTCGCGGACCTCATGGAACCGGCCTTGCCGCTGAACAGGGCGTCATGCGAGATGTCGATATCCTGATTGGCACCTTTGGCAAGGCACTTGGCTCTACGGGTGCCTATGCCATCATGGAACCCGAGATCAAGGCCTTTCTCGTCAACCATATGCGGCCGCTCATCTTTACGACGGGCCTTCCGCCGGTCATCCTCAACTGGAGTACCTTTATTCTCCGGAAATGCGCCGAAATGGATGCCCGGCGTGCACATCTTCTTTCCCTTGCAAACCGGCTTCGCGCCCGGTTCCAATCCCGTGGCTACAAGACCGGCGGCGATTCCCAGATTGTTCCCCTCGTTGTAGGTGCCGACAAGGATGCCTGCGATTTGGCCCAGTACTACCTCGATCATGGCGTCCTGGTCTTCGCCATTCGCCCGCCAACCGTGCCAATGGGAACCGCGCGGCTCCGTTTCTCTCTTTCCGCCGCACTCTCTGATGACGATATCGATTTCGCCGCCTCGCTCTGACACCGATTTTCCCGCATCCTATCATGGCCTCCATCTATCGACATTCCGCCACCCCTGTCCATGACCGGCTTCTGATCTTTTTCACCGGCTGGGGAATGGATGAACGGCAGACAGCCCATCTTGCCGATGATTCCTGCGATGTCTGGACGGTGAGCGACTACACCGCTCCGGTCGTTCTCCCCGCCATTCCCGCGCGCTATCGATCTTGCCTTCTTGTGGCTTGGTCCCTTGGCGTCTGGGCTGCAGCCGAGGCAGCACCCTCTCTTCCGTCCGCTCTTGATGCCGCGATTGCCATCAATGGAACCTTGACCCCAATCGATGAACGGGACGGCATTCCTCCCGCCATCTTCACAGGCACTGGCGACAACTGGATCGACCCGCGCGCCCGGCAGCGTTTTCTCCTTCGCATGACGGGCACTCCACAGTCCGCCGAAGCCTTCCCGCCACAGCGTCGTACCCCGCTTGAACAGCAACGCGAGCTTCAGTCGATTGCCTGCCGAGCCGCCGCACCGCGCGCCACACCTCTCCCCAACCCTTTTTCCTGCGCCCTCATTGCAACCCGCGACCGCATCTTTCCCGCGGACGCGCAGCGCAATGCCTGGCGACGGCAGCTGAACACGCGCATTCGCGAGTTTGATGCTTCGCATGCACCTTTCGCCAACTTTGCCTCTTGGAGCGAGCTCCTTGCTTTCGCCGGCCATGCCCGACAATCTTGATCGACAACGCATCCGTCAACGCTTTGCCCGCAGTTTGGAGACCTACCTCCAAGCTGCAACCATCCAGCATGACATGGCCGAGCAGCTTCTTGAGGCGCTCTTGCAAGCCACCGGTGGTCAACTTGTTTTTCCCCGCATCGTCGAGGCCGGTTGCGGAACCGGGCTTCTTACCAACCTTATCGAACAGCGGCTCAGCTATCAACAACTCTTTCTCATCGATCTAGT